>WRNB01000075.1 GCA_009776805.1 Candidatus Bathycorpusculum grumuli
GGGTTTGAGGGTGTGTTTTGTAATTAACTATATAAAATTGGTGTTGTTTGTTTTTTTAGTGGGAAATGTGTTGAAAAGCTAGTGGGTTATGGACATATGGTATTATTTTGATACTTTAAATTAGTGTCTATTGCATTAAAAATGGCGTATAGATATTTTTGTTTTTTATCGGGAGGAAAAAACGAAAAATTTCTTATAGTTGAACATAAAAAGGGTAAAGCTCTTAGTGCACAAAGACCAGCAAAGTAAACTTTTTGCTCAACCGAAAATTCGGCTATTTGCTCGCTTATTTTAGCCTCAAAATTTTCGTTTTTTTTAGCCTTAAATGATAACTTCATCAAACATCTCCCTTGTCATGTTAAGTTATTTCTAAACTTTGATATATACTATTTACATGTTATACATTTAAGTTTATCTTCAAACAAAACAGAACAATGCACTAATAGGTACTCTTTTTTATTGGTCAATACTTTGTCTTATCTATGACTTTAAGCAGAGCATTTTTGTAAACTTGCATCTGCCAATCATAATAATATTAACACAAATTTTGTTCTGCTTTAAACAAACTATTAAAATGGCACACTACAAAATATGTTTAAACTGCATTGTTTTCAATTGTGATATTTATGATTTTAAATAAAAAACAAGGATCTTTTATCAAAAAATGATGTAAAGGCGTTATTTGGGTGGTGGGGCCGCTGGGATTTGAACCCAGGATCGCATGCGCCCCAGGCATGTATCCTAATCCATGCTAGACGACGGCCCCATGACCGTGTTTTAGGGTAGATTATTAGGCATTGAGTTATTGTCAATATTAAGGTTTTCTAACATTCAAACATTGTCTACCCTTATAGTGTTAGTAAGCTTGAGTGTTTGGTTATTTCTTTTTTTGAAATAAAAAATGGTTTATGGTTTTTCGTTGAATAGTTTTTTGATGGCGCTTAGTCTTGCTTTTTGGGCGAGTACGTCGCTTGTTACTACTGTTAGTGCTTCTTCTGGGCACCATTTGACGCATTGTGGGCCGTCTGTTTTGTCTTTGCACATGTCACATGTGTAGACTGTTTTTGTTTCTGGGTGTAGCATCATGGCGCCGTAGTCGCATGCTTCGATGCACCAGCCGCATCCGTTACATTTGTCTTTGTCTATTAGTATGGCACCGTTTTCTTTTGATTGTGTTAAAGCGTTTCTTGGGCAGGCGGATGCGCATGCAGGTTCTTCGCATAGTCGGCAAGTTACGGCCATGTTGGCTATTTGGTTAACGCGTACGGCACGTATGCGTGATTTAATTGGGTTGAATGTTTTTTCTTTGTTGTATGAGCAGGCGTATTCGCAGATTTGGCAGCCTACACATTTTTCGGGGTCTGCTGAGACGAATTTTCGGTTGTGGACGCTTACCATTTGTTTTGTTTCCTTCTTTTTTGTGTTGTTTGTTTTGGTGGTGTTTTTGGTTAGGTTTCTTTTGTTTGTTGGTTTCGGGTTTCGCCTGGTGTTTGGAATAGTTTTTTGATGGCGCTTAGTCTTGCTTTTTGGGCGAGTACGTCGCTTGTTACTACTGTTAGTGCTTCTTCTGGGCACCATTTGACGCATTGTGGGCCGTCAGATCTGAATTTGCATAGATCGCAGCTGTAGACTGTTTTTGTTTCTGGGTGTAGCATCATGGCGCCGTAGTCGCATGCTTCGATGCACCAGCCGCATCCTGTGCAGTTTTCTTTTTCTAGTATGATGTTGCCGTTTATTGTTTGTGAGAGTGCGCCTCTTGGGCATGCTGCGACGCATGATGGTGTTTCGCAGAATCTGCATGTGACGGCTAGGTTGTTTATTTGGTTTTCGCGCATTACACGTATGCGTGATTTGATAGGGTTGAAGGCGCGTTCTTTGCCATATGAGCAGGCGTATTCGCAGATTTGGCAACCTACACATTTTTCGGGGTCTGCTGAGACGAATTTTCTTTCGTGTAGTTTGGCCATGTGATTAGGCCTCTTTTTTTGTGATTATTGTTAAATGTTCGGTTAAGCCTAAGGTTTCAAGTTTTGCGGTTGTTGGTATGCCTTGTTTGTCGTAGCCGCGTGCTTGGTAGTAATCGTCGAGCATGAGGTCTAATTCGTTTTTGGTTACTACTGCGCCTTTTGATGGGCCGTCATCGGTTATGGGTTGGTTCATGACTTTCCATGGTAGGGTGTCGTCTTTGCGTGTTAGTCCTTCGCGGGTGTTTATGAGTTTTGCGAGTGTTTGTATGCGTTCGCCGGCTAGTTCGAGTTCTTGTTGGGTTATGTTTAGGCCTGTGGTTGCGTTGTAGAGTTTTGTCATTTCTTCGTATTCTTTGTAGAAGGTGCCTTTGGCGTTTTTGCATATGATTAGTGAGTCGATTAGGTTGTATTGGTCTTCGAGTTCTTTGATTATTTTTCCTCTGCCTGGTTCAGCTTTTAGGCGGTCGACTTTGCCGCGTAAGTCAATTGTGGCGGCTCCGCTTCTATTGTGGTCTGCGCCTCTGAAAGATACGGCGCATCCAAGTGCGGTGGTTTTTAGGCATCTTAGGTCGTATCCTGTGACTTCTAGGCCTTTGATGTGTTGTGCTAATTGTTCAGTTTTGTTGCCGATTTTTGTTGCGGCTATTTTTACGCCGTCGGCAAATGTGGTGCCTATGCCTTCGCGTTTGCCAATTTTTTCGATGAGTGCAAGCATTGCGCTGGCGTTGCCAAAGTGGGCGTCTATGCCGTCAAGGTTTTCTTTGGTTAGGATGTTTTTTTCGTAACAATCCATGATGAAGCTGATTATGCCGCCTGTGCTTTGTGCGTCTAAACCGTAATAGTTGCAGCGTTCGGCTGCTTTGATTATAAAGTTTAGTTTGTCTACGCCACAGTTTGGGCCAAATGCCCATAAATTGTCGTATTCGATGCGTGTCATGGTGTTTTTGTAGGGGCCGTCTTTTATTATAGCTTGGTGTTCGCATCGCATGGCGCAAGAGTTGCAGCCGATAATTTTTGCTACATAGTGTTGGTTGATTATTGTGCTGCTAATGTTTTCTGCTGATTCGAAGTGTGAATTGTTGTAATTGCGTGTTGGTACGCATGATAGGTTGTTTTGTATTGTGAGGTTTTCGGTTGAGCCTGTGGTGCGGTATTTTTGTGCTGCGGGGCCTTTCATGCGTTCATGGAATTCTTTGACCATACTGAAGAATTCTTCAGGTTTAGCAATTGTAACGTCATTTGTGCCTCGTACAGCGATGGCTTTTAGGTTTTTAGAACCCATAACCGCGCCAAGACCTGTACGTCCTGCAGCTCTAGTTTTATCATTAATTATACAAGCAATCTTTGTAAGTTTTTCACCTGCAACACCAATAGCTGCAACACGTACATAAAAATCGCCAACTTCTTCTTTTATTGCATCTTCAACTTCTGAAGGCGAACGCCCCCAAAGTTTACTTGCATCACGTAATTCTACAGAGTCATCGTCTATTAACAGGTAAATGGGTTTTTCAGCTTTTCCTGTTATAACAACCGCATCATAACCTGCACGTTTTAATTCAGTGCCAAATGTTCCATGGCTAACTGATTCTCCTACACCGCCTGTTGCGGGTGATTTTGATATAAACGCATGACCGTTTCCCCCTGTGGGAAACACTGTAGCTGTAAGTGGACCAACTGAAAGAACGAGAGGATTTTCAGGACAAAAAGGATCTATACCTTTTTTTGATTTTGTCAAATAAAGGTGCATCCCTAATCCAATTCCGCCAATATATTTTTTAGCGGTTTCCTCGTTAAGTTTTTCAACGTAACTTTTACCAGTGGTCAAATCGAGATATAATATTCTTCCTGCATAACCTAGCAAACATATCCCTCAATGATTATACAAACTGACTCTTTTATAAGTATATTAACCTAATGGATTTTCAAAGTAAAAAGCCATGCCATATTTAACACTACACTACACCAAAATCACAAACTAACAATTTACCAAACAACACACTACAATAACACAAGAAAACAAATTTTTAACACAACATCTAAACAAAAACAAAAACAAACAAAAACCCTACACACCACACAAAACACAAAAAAAAACTGGTTTAATTATTTATTACAGTTTTCTGTTTTAGCAACTTCACGTGTTTCAAGTAGTTGAGAAACAATTTTTTGCCGAATCTTTTGCGCTAAATTCTCAGCAGTTATATATTGCAACGCGTTTTCAGTACACCACTGCACACATTGAGGCACACCATTAAAAACATCACAACTATTACAAGTATAAACAATCTTTTTATCCGGATGTAAATTTAAAGCCCCAAAAGAACAAGCACCAATACACCAACCACACCCTGTACAAGCATGCTCATCTACACAAATAATACCAGTGTGTTTTTCTTGTGACAAAGCATTTTTTGGACAGGATGCAACACACACAGGATCTTTACATTTTCGACAAGAAACAGCCATATTAACTAAACCTCTTCTAATTACACGTATTCGCGATTTATGAGGATTAAAAGTTTTTTCATTAACCATACTACATACATACTCACAAAGACCACACCCACTACACCTTTCTGGATCTGAAACAACAATCTTTCGATCTTGATGCCGTTCAGTCACGTTAATCTTCCCCCTGAGCACGAACAGCCGCTATCGCAGCTTCAGAAATATAAGACAAAGCACCTAAACCTACCTGTTTTAAACGAGCTGACGTTGGAATTCCATCTGCCGTCCAACCACAAGCAACATAATAATCATCAAGACCTACCTGCAACTCTTCATCCGATACAACCATCTTTTGATCTCCAACTTGAAGATGCACATTTTTAATTTTATAGGGCAAATCATCATATACACGAGTTCCTTTACCTTCCAAAATATTAAACAAACGCGCAAGATTCTCTACACGCTCACCAACCTGCCTTAACTCTTCCTCAGTAAACTTAATCCCTGTAGCAAACAAATAATAATCCACTAAATCCTTCCAAGTATAAACACCAGAAAACGATTTACAAACAATCAAAGAATCCAAAACATTACACAAAAAATTTTCATGCGCAACAACACAACCTACACCCGCCTCAATCTTAGAAGAACCCACATCACCAAATTTACCCATTTTCATTTTGTTACGCAAATACCTATCACCACTAAAAGTCACAGAAAACCATAATGCAACATTTTTTAACACACGCAAATCATACCCAGGCAATTCTAAACCTTTAACATGACAAGCATAATTAACAGCCTCACCACCAATTGTTTGAGCAGCTTGCACTACCCCTTCAGCAAGAACATTACCCAACCAACCCTCACGCTTACCAATTTTGTTAATCAAATCAAACATAGCATCAATATTTCCAAAACGTAAATCAACTCCACCTGTCTGCTCAAGACTAATTAAACCATGCTCATACAAATCCATAGCAAACGCAACAGCAGCTCCAACAGAAATACAATCCATACCATAAGTAACAATTAAACTAGCCGCCTTAGCAACAGCATCAAAACAATCAACACCACAAAGAAAACCTAAACTTAGAAGACAATCAAAATCAAACTGCAGCGACACATCAGTAAAAACACCATTAGCCGCAACAACACGATTACAATTCATCCCACAAGTGGCACAACCAACAGTTTTTTCAACATAACGCCCACCTATACAGTAGTCAGCATCAAATTTTTCAGCACCAACAAAAACTGTAGAACTCCAATTTTTATTAGCTAAAACTGACAAAGAATTTAATTCTAACAAACTTTTAGACGAAAACTGGTATTTGCCTGTTTCCAAATTTTTCACACGTTGATAATTATTTTTTACAAATTCTGTAAAAGATTCAAGATCTGCAACATCAACATTTTGAGTACCACGAACCGCGATGGCTTTAAGGTTCTTAGAACCCATAACCGCGCCAAGACCTGCACGACTAATAGTATGATATTTGTCACTTATAATCGTGGCAAATCGACACAAGTTTTCACCTGATAAACCAATACCTGATACCTGTATGTAAAAATCGCCTAGTTCATTGCGAATTTTTTGTTCAACATTTTGAACACTACTACCTTTGAGGTGTTGTGCGTCACATATTTGGATGTTATCATCATCAATCCACAAATATGACAGGTTTGCTGCTTTACCTTTAATTATAACAGCATCATAACCAGCACGTTTTAATTCTGAACCAAAGAATCCTTGAACTTGACCTTCACCTACACCACCAGTTACAGGGGACTTTGAAACCACAGAATACCCATTTCCGGCAAGACCCAAAGTGCCACTTAAAGGTCCAGTACAGTAAATTAAAGGATTTTCAGAATCAAAAGCGTCTCTACCGGGTTTTGAATGATCCATAAGTAGATTTATACCTAATCCCATACCGCCAAGATATAGTTTTACTGTTTGTTCAGCAAGATTTTCAACTCGACTTTTCCCAGAAGTGAGATCAACATGTAAGATTTTACCCGCATAAGCCTTCATGTTACCAAGTTCCCTCGTAGATATGAAAAGGAATAGAATATATATTTACTTTGTTACCAAAAAATTAACCACCGAAGTCATGTAACATATGTTATACATGTTATTGTGGTTTTTGTTTTTAATGTTTTTCTATATTTGGTAAATAAATTTTTAAATGTACACGCATCATAAGCAGGTAGGTGTAGATGTTTTGGATAGCAATAGACTGTTTAGGTTTAGAAGTTGTTTTCCTGAAGGGGTAAATAATTTTTTGATTTTAGATGATAGGAATATTTTTTATTTTACAGGTTTTAGTGGTGCGTCTGCGTTTTTGGTTCCGTTGGATGGGGAGTGTGTTTTGTATGTTAGAGGAACTAATTTTGAGCAGGCGTGTCATGAAGTTAAAAATGTGAGGGTTGAGTTGTTGGGGTTTGGTGAGAGTTTGTTTCAACGTTTAAGGTGTGATGTTAGTGTTTCTGTTGGTGCAAAGTTGGCTGTTGATTTTGTGGGTGTTGATGTTTGGTTGGGTTTGGTTGGGGTGTTTGGGGGTGGTTGTGTTGTTTTGGGTGGTGATGTTATTAAGGGTCTTAGGGCGGTTAAATCGTCTGGTGAGGTTGAGTGTATTCGTAGGGCGTGTGAGATTGCGGATGTGGGTATGCGTGTTGCGGGTGAGGTTATTGGGGTGGGTGTTAGTGAGTTAGATGTGTTGGCAGAGGTTGAGTATGCTATGCGTAGGGCGGGTTCTGGTGGGGTGGCTTTTGATACTATTGTATCGTCTGGGGTGGGTAGTGCGTTTCCTCATGGGGCTTGTGTGAGGCGGGTTATTGGGGAGGGTGATTTGGTTGTTGTTGATTTGGGTGCGGTGTTTGGGGGTTATCGTTCGGATGTGACGCGGACGTTTGTTGCGGGTAGGGTTAGTGGTAGGCATAGGGAGGTTTTTGATGTTGTAATGTTGGCGCATGATTTGGCGTTTGAGGCTGTGCGTTCGGGTGTTTTGTGTTCTGAGGTGGATAGGATTGCTAGAGAGTTTCTTGTTAGGGTTGGTTTTGGGGATTGTTTTGTGCATAATTTGGGCCATGGTGTGGGTTTGGATATTCATGAAGCTCCGGTTTTGGGTCCAAATAGTAGGGATGTGTTGAAGGTGGGTAGTGTGGTTACGATTGAGCCTGGAGTGTATGTTGTGGGGTTTGGGGGTGTTCGGATTGAGGATACGGTGCTTGTGACTGAGAATGGTTTGGAGCGTTTGACAGGTGTGGGGTATTGTTTGGATTGTTTTAGTAAGGTCTAAATGTTTCTTTTTGTATTTTTGTTGTGGTGTTTATGGTTTGATTAGGCCTGTGGTTGTTGTGGTTGATGTTGTTAATGATTTTGTTAGTGGTGTGTTTGGGGGTGAGCGTGTTGGGAGTATTATTGCGCCTTTGCAGTGTCTTGTAGCTGCTGCTCATTGTTTGAGGGTGCCGGTGGTTTTTTGTAATGATGCCCATTATAGGCATGATGTTGAGGTTGTGCGTAAATGGGGTTGTCATGCTATGCAGGGTACGTTTGGTGCAAAAATTGTAGATGAGGTTGTGCCTGATTTGTCATCTGATTTTGTTGTGGAGACGCACACGTATAGTGGGTTTTATGAGTCTGGTCTTGATTTATTATTACGTGGTTTGTATGATGGTTTAGGTGCGAAGACAGTTGTGTTGTGTGGTTTGCAAACGCATATTTGTGTGAGGCACACGGCTGCAGACGCGTTTTTCAGAGGTTACTATATTGTTATTGCCTGTGATGGGACAGAAGCAAATACCGAGCAACAACATAGGCGAGGTTTAAAATATATGGAAAACATGTATAACGCTGAGATTTTAACGGTAGATGAAATAATTAAAAAAATCACATGCAATTAACTTGTGTATAAACCCATGTATAACTTGTTATGTATAAACTATAGTTGAACTAAAACCAAAATAATTAAGCAAAAATTTTAATATTTCACATAAAAATTATTTGCTGTAGTGGAATAGCTCAAGTTTTGCATCAGAACTATTATACCTGTGATAATTTTTTATGAATTTTATAAACGCAATTTTTAAACTATTCAACTATACACAAAACTTTAAAACAAATTTGTTGTTAAAATGTAAAGGAAAACATTTTCCACAACAAACACCAAAAAACCAAAAACAAACTAGAAACATTTAAAACAAAATATTTCCCACCAAAAAACAAATAAACACACACAAAAAATTTTAGAGATTTATATGATGGGTAATGTGTCATTCCAGTAAATAACGTTCAAATACATTTTTGAATAATCAAACCGCGGATCCTCATAAACTATATCATATTGCACATTTTGATTCACCTCAAACCAGCACACATTTTTCAACACCTGAACCGCTTTTTCATCTTCAAACCATATACCCCATATTGGATCATTAACAATATGATCACTACGACGCATCCCCCAACCATAATTTTGAGGCAACACCAAAACAGTATCAACCTTCACCACAGAATACCTAGGATACAACTGAGTATACCGCCAAAACTTTTCCATAACCCCAAACTGATCCTCTGAAAGAATACCCAAAGAATTATCATCAGGATACGTCGGATAATTAAACACAACAACATACTTCGCACCAGCCCTATAAGAATCAACCATATGCTGATACATTTTAGCAGCATCACCCAAATACGGCGGCAAATCCCCCTCCCAAGTAATTATAGCACCCCAATCCTTACCTTGAACCGTCGCAGCACCCCTACCTAAAGCAATTTGACGACTATCCGTTTCATTCCAACCTAACTCTGTAAACACAACATCATACCCAGCCAAATAAACCCACCAATGCAACATTTGATCTGCCGTAAACAATTGAATACCCCTAACTTTAGCATCCAACATACTTGTAGCAGGATTATCCGGCGACCCATACTGCACATTATGCACAAACTGTCTAGCAGCATCAGCATAATCCGTCGCATTACTAAAATGACGAAGCTTATCAATCTGCCTCTCACCATGCTCATCATTCAAATATACCCCTAAAAATTTATCACCCCACCGCTGCGGAGCTTCATCCAACCACTGCTGATGCCACGGAAATGTCACTCGCGAAATAAAATCAAAAAACACAATAAAACACAAACCTGAATCCGCCGCATAATTACACACCAAATCAAGAGCCGTCTGATTAGTAGCCACACTCCAAGAATTTACAATAAAAAAATTAGAATACACCTTAACCTTATCAATCAAAGGCAAAGCATCTTCAGCAAATTCACCACCAAAAGAAACACCAAAATAAAACGACTCTACTTCAACATTACACGCACGAAAAGCTAAAACAGGCAAAAAAATAACAAAGATCAACAAAAAAACTAGAAATAAACTCCAAAGCTTCATCACACATCAAACATTAATAAAAACAACCAACAATATTAAACTTACCCAACACAACTAAGTCAAAAACAAACAAACAAAAACCTACCACACCACACAAAAACACACACAAAACACTAAAACAAACAATCACCAACTATACACAAATCTCATAAAACAAACATCATTAAAACTCACGTTCGGCAGTTTGAGAAAAAAATATTTTGAATTGTTTATATTACCGGTTATTGCGTGTTTTTGGTTATTTTTACAATGTTTTTCTTATTTTTTCGAATATTTTTTGAGCATGATTTAATTTTTGGCTGTTTTAGGTCAAACTGCCGAATGTAAGTTAAAATATAATAAAAAAACATTTTTCACAAATTTATCATAACTGTACCAATAATAAAAAATCATAAAACCCATAACTTTCATGGAAGGCTTCACCATCGACTACACTAACACATTTAGTATCTTACAGGTAAAATTCTTTGCAAAGTGTGTAGATTTTTTGTTTGTTTTGGTTTCGGTTCAGCCGAGTTGGGGTACTTTAAAACAATAAGAACATTATTATGTTGGTGATTCCGATTCTTTCCCCCTTTTACCAGTCTTCCACATATGACTGTTTGTAAAGCGAACGTAAATTTTTATTAGCTACAATTTTGTCAACAACATCTAAACGTGTTAAAGCTAGCTCAAAACATTCATCTACGTTCTTATTGTCAGCATAATCTGTTTATAGCCTGAATTTTGCAGTTTTTTAGCGTACACAAAATAACCAACAAAACATCCTAAAAAATTTTGAAAAAACAACAATACCGCCACACACAAATCAAAAAACAA
>WRNB01000076.1 GCA_009776805.1 Candidatus Bathycorpusculum grumuli
AGTTTTTGGCGTTTAAATGCGCCATAGAAGACATGTTCATCGGCTATGAGGAGTCGCAGGTTGCCTTTACCAACTAACCCGTCAGTAGTTAATTCTTCATGTCACTTAGTTGTGTCGTTTCTTTTTATGTATAGATCGATGCGGGAGTGTTTACGTTCGTATCGGATCCAGGGTTTTCTGCTTGGTAAGTGGTGAGGATATGGGAGTTTGGTTGTTTGTATTAGGTTTAGGGTGTTTTTGTGCATGTATTCTTTTTTTCTGGTTTGGTTTTTATTTGTAGCCAGTAGTTGTTGAGTTTTGAGTAGTTTGTTATTTGGGTGTTTTTGGTTAGGTTTTGTGTTTGGAGTTTGTTTAGGAATTCGTGTGTTCATGGGAAGGAGGTTTTTGCTTTTTTGGTGAGTTTGTATTTTGTGAGGGTGTCGTTTGGTTCTATTAGAAGTGTTTTGATTATGTGTTTGTGGTGTGTTCCTCTATTTTTCAGAGTGTTCATTTTATGTTGGTAAATGTTTTCTCGCGAATCTGTATCGATATATCGGTAACTATCGTTATTTAAATACGTTACCGATATGTAGAAGCAAAAATGACTGGTCAATGCTGATCTGTCTGAACCTGCATAAGTGTTGGGTGTTTACTAATGCTAACAAACATAATCAATTTGATATAGTGTCAAAAAGCTAACTGATTAGCAGACAACACCAATGTATAAACCTTGTTTTGACACGGCTTTTGTGTGATTTTGGAAAATTAACAAAGAGGGTATCAGTATGTATAGGTTTTGTTATCGTTCTTTCATAAAGAAAAGGATAAAGAAAATAACAAGAAAAGCAATAAATAAACACAGTAAAGGTGTGTCTATATGATTAAGGCAATTAAAGATCGAAAATCTATACGCAATTATGTACCTGAAATAAATGTGTCTGATGAGCAAATTAAAGAGTTGTTGCAAGCCGCAATGTTGGCACCGTCAGCTTGTAATAGTCGTCCGTGGGAGTTTATTGTTGTGCAAAATCGAGACAAGCTTGACAAAATAACAAAAATTCATCCATATACGCAAATGCTTACAACAGCTAGTTGTGCGATAGTGGTGTGTGCTGATTTGAATCTACAAAGTGGTGTATCAGAGGGATTCTTTCCACAAGACTGCGGAGCTGCAACACAAAACATACTTTTGCAAGCTGCTGAGTTGGGTTTGGGTACTTGTTGGTGTGGTGTATATCCTAAAGAGGATAAAGTTAAGGCATTTCGCAACTTGTTTGAATTGCCGGGTAATGTTGTTCCGTTTTGTGTTATTGCTGTGGGCGTTCCTGCTGAAGAAATGGGCGGCCGTGGATTTTACGAAGAGGGTAAAGTTAAATGGGTAAAATAAACAGTAAAAGTTGATTAAAACATTAAATTCAAAAACTGGAGGATTATAATGAAAGTTTCACCGTATTTGCAGTTTAATGGAAACTGTGCAGAGGTTGTTGCGTTTTATGAGGAAGTATTTGGGGTCAAGGCAGAGGTCTATAAGTCGTGCAATGGTTTTATTGATCACGCTGAACTTGATTTAGGCGATGGTTGGATCGGTTTATCCGACACACCACAGAATGAAGAAAAAAGCTCCTTTGGGAACGGTGGAATTTCTATTTCTGTGTTGCTTGCTGACGTAAACGAAGTCAAGGCTGTCTTTGAAAAGTTAAGTAAGGGTGGTAAGGTGTTTGAAGTGCCGGCTATGACTGAGTGGTGTGAATGTTTTTGTACATTAGAAGATAAGTTTGGTGTCAACTGGTCGCTTATGTGTACTTAAACTATTTAAAAATGTATCTTAGTTAATCGAATTCGGTAATTATTACTTGAAGATAAAAACTATTTAACTATGATGTTGAACATAGACTATTCTGACTTTCAAGGCGTCATTCAAATGTGAAATATGTGTTCAAAAGACAGAACCACGATACATATATTGCCAGATTAACACCATTTAATGTGGTGTTAACATGGTTAAAGCTATAGTAGAAATTGACGAGCAGGCAAATAGGGTACTTAACATAATTAAAGCCAAATACGGCCTTAAAGACAAAAGTCAGGCAATAAATCTAATGGCGCAACAATTCGAAGAGTATCTTTTAGAACCAGAATTAAGACCCGAATTTATCGAAAGCCTCAAAGCTTCTAAAAACGAAAAAACCATAAAAGTCAACGACTTTACAAAAAGATACTCCAAGTGATTACTTGTACTCCTTAGAGGTAGTTGAGAAAGTAGATAAAATTTTCAAGAAACTACAAAAGAAAGACACTGTACAATTTGAAGCACTTACTAGAAAGGTTAACGAAATTCTAGAAAATCCCCATCAGTTCAAACCTTTGAAAAACCCTATGCAACATATGTGACGAGTCCATGTAGGCCCATTTGTCCTTGTCTACGATATTGATGAAACCATAAATGTAGTTACCATTCGAAGATACGAACACCATGATAATGTTTACAAATAACACTTATAAAACCAACCAACAACAAATGGAAAAAGTGCACTCAGAAATTGACATAAATATGTCAATTGTATCAGACCCTACAAACGACCATTTTGAGTTAGCCCTCGGCACCACATGTTAGTGTTTGATCCTGCTCCTCAAAATTCAGCGAATAAACCAAAAAACAAAAAAACTACTGCCTTTTAAAATCCCAGAACATACAAAAGACATGAGCATAAATAAACCAATACACGACTACACACAACGTATAAAACGAAACCGCAACAACATCAAGAAGCTCCCAAACGACCAACTATATCTACAATTCCTAGACCTCATAAGTGCTCTTGAGCTTTCTGCTTGTCTATGAGCCATTTCCACACCGGCACCACAACCACAACCGCATCACTACCCTCTATTTTTATCTCTTCTTCTTGACACATAGTGAGCAAAAACCCTTGCTTTAACTCAAACATTTTCATAGCTGCCAAAAGCCCCCTAAGCTCCCGCTCCCGATTAAACTCATTAAACTCATAACACACTTGAAACGCGCCCAAAACTTGCCGATTCTTAGACACGATAAAGTCGCACTCTCCCTTAACATCTGCAAAGTAAGCCACCTCCCCCTCATTGTATGCTCTGATTAAATTTGTGAATACAAGATTTTCAAGAAGCTTCCCCCTATCCTTTGAAAAAGACCGTGACAAAACCTCCAAAAATCCATTATCGGCCAAATAGAATTTTTTATCATTCACCCCTTGTCGTTTAAGGGAGTAATCAAATTTATTTATCGTTGCCGCAAAATATGTTTGCTCAAGGTACTCAATGAATTTTTTAATTGTGTTAACACTTTTAATGTCAGAAAATTTTTTTAAGGAATTAAAACTAAATCGGTTTGTTATGTTAGAAATTAGGTGCAAGTATAGTTGTCTAAGGGTTAGGGTGTCTTCGACTTTGTATCGGGCAATTATATCCTTCATTACCAAGTCATTGTAAACTTTCCCCAAAAGTTCTGGATCATCATATGCAAGGTATTCTGGCATGCCTCCTCTTGAGAGATAATCTTCAAAATGTTTCTTTATTTCCACTCTTGATTCAACTCTAAGCCAAAATGTCTCAGTCAGCACTATGTCTTTCAAGGATAGAAATTCGGTAAAGGAGAAGGGTTGAAGGGTTATATCTATGTGTCTGCCTGTAAGTTTGGTTCCTATTTCACGGCTGAGTAGTGTGGCACTTGAGCCGGTGATTATGAATTTAAAGTCTTCTTCGTAGAATCTTCGTATGAACGTTTCAAAGTGAGGGATATTTTGAACTTCGTCTAAAAAGAAGGTTTTGTGTTTGCCAAATAAACTAACGGAGGCTTCATAGAGTCTGTTAAACTCGCTTGCCTTAAACCCAAGCAGGCGTTCGTCTTCAAAGTTTATGTAATAAAAGTCTTGGTCGTGGTAGTATTTTTTTATAATTTGTCTAAGTAGGGTAGATTTTCCACTGCGTCTCATACCCGTAAGAACTATCACGTGAGGCAGAGTAGCTTTTTTTCAATATTCTTTAGCAGATCCCGCTCTACCCCATAGTCTTTCTTTAACATGGTGTCTCTTTGCCTGAGGAGAATTTCTTTGAGGGTATCTTCGGAGAGCATAAATTCAATAACACACATACACATATAATTTTTTTCATTGTTATTGAACAAAAACAGCTTATTTTGTTCAATATTGTTGAACAAAAAAGAAAGGGTGAGTTTCATCAATCCGTGTAATTTGTTGCAACCAAACAACCAAGGATGGGTGTTGCAATCCGTTGTAAGTAGCCTGTGTAAAATTGTTTTAGGCCGTTAGTTTTCGTTGTAGTCTTTGGCTTTTATTTTTGTTTCTTTTATGAGGTTTTTTGTTTCTAAACCTATAGTCTTTAATCAGTCTGTTCGCGCCGCTTCACACTAACATCATTTTCGTGACCTCACGAAAATGATTTGATGCTGTGATTTTTATGGTTTTGCAATTTTTAGTCGCTATGTTTATAACTATTTCAAATTTTTCGCGCCAAACATAGTCCAATAGTTGCATTAATTCTCTGGTATACCAAAAAATTTTACAGATTTATTTTCAATAGTTTGTACTATGGTGTCGAATTTTTTAGTGAAATAACTTTGTTTTTGTCCATTTTTTCTCTCAAGAGAATTATAGCATTTAAAGGACTACTGCGCCAAGAGCCTTTAAATTTTTTGTAAAGCAGTGGTGTGAATTGATTACTGTTCGTCGTCAACCGAAACTTTTTTGTTGGTTACGTGGTTTTGGTTTTGAAAGTTTTCATATTTAGGGAGATAAAACTATTTTTTCGTGTTTTTATTGTTTTTAATGTTACTTTTTGGAAGATAATTCAACACCACAACAAAAACAACACACACAAAACATGTCGCAAATATTTGCAACATAAAATTTCACATAAAATAAAATCGTCATAACATCAATTGCAATATACCTCTTACACTCATTGCTTTTCCCCATCAAAATCGCAATTTTTGTTTACACATGATGTTTTTGCGCTTTAAGAATCCAATAAACAATAGCGCGGCTCAAGTGTGCGTCCTTTTTCAACACGTATTTTCTGAATCATTTTGTCCATTGCTTTTTCCTAAACGTCTTTTTTAACGGTTTTTCTGTAAAACAACCAAACTGTGGTGTAATTTGGTAATAGTATCCATTGGTATTTTGTTTTGTTATGGTGTAGTAGGTATTTGCAAGTTTTTTTGTTGTGTGTTTGTGTGTGATTGTTTTTGTTTGTTCTGGATTTTTTTTGATTGGTTTCTGTTGTGTATTTGTTAGATTTGTTGGGTGTTCATTTTTATTGTCTCATAAATTGTTGTGTTGTGTTTTATGGTTTTTGTGGGGTTTGTAGTGTAATTGTTAATTTGTTGAATACCGGTTATAAGGTAATAGTTCTTAATTGTGTGAGTAATCAAGTATTTTGTCCAAGGTTTGTATTTTTACGTGTATAGTTGTCGATTTTAAACAATTATCAAACAAGATGTTGAAGCAGTGGTTGTCGCTATAAACATCGTCAGATAAAAAGTCTGGTCTAAACGTTAAAGTATTTTCAAAAGTTACGTCATGCGACATAATATTTATATATTAAGTAATACTAAATCATTGTACAGAATAATCTTTTGAAGGTAAAAAGTATGCAAAAAATTTTTCCACATAAAAAACAAAACACAGTGTTTGCGGCTTTTACGCTTACCATACCAGTAATATCCGCAACATTACAAAAACTTGGCACAAAAATTAAACTACAAAACTTCCACAAAAACAAGTCTTTACATATTATCTCTTTACTATTTATCACATTATTACTTTTCTCCCCACTCACTACATTATTTAATGTAGTCTCACCATTTGCAAACGCAATAACAGTTACAGATGACATTTCCCTTAAAAACACTATCAATAATGCGGTAGGACCCACAATTATCACTCTTACCCAAGACATTTATCTCACAGGCACAGAACCACTTGTCATCCCTGAAGGTGCAAACATCACGTTAGAGAGCGACAAAACCGATAGTTTTTGGAAACTTGTCGGCATAAATAACAAGTCTACAATTAACGTTTTAGGAAAATTAACCATCAAGGGCATAATTGTAACTCACCTAACTGGCGATTTCGGACGTGGAGTAAATGTTGCTTCTACAGGTGAATTTTACATGTATAGCGGCGCAATCTCCAACAATACAAACATAGACATTGGTTTTGGTGGTGGTGTGTCTGTTAATGGTACTTTTACAATGTACGGTGGCGTGATTTCAGGCAATAGTATTCGTGATTGTGGAGGTGGAGTGTACGTGTATGAGGATGGCGTTTTTACAATGTATGGTGGTGAAATTCGGGAAAATTCAATCATAACTATTCGTGGTGGTGGTGTATCTAATAGTGGCGTTTTTACAATGTATGATGGCGAAATTTCTCACAATATCGCAGGTTCGCCTGGTGGTGCTGGCGGTGTGAGCAATGATTATGGCACTTTTATCATGTATGGTGGCAAAATTGCTAACAACACTTCTGTTAATAGTGCTGGTGGTGTAATGAATTTTCACGGTGACTTTACTATGGTTGGTGGTGTGATTGCTAACAATACCGCTACTAATGGAGGGGGTGTGGTTAATGCTTATAGCAATAATTTTACTATGACGGGCGGTGTAATTTCAGATAATATAGCTAAAAGTTCAGGTGGTGGTGTGCTTAATTTTTTAGACAGTAATTTCACTATGTCCGGTGGTGAAATTTCTAACAATATTGCAGCATTGTATGGTGGTGGTGTGCACAATTCTGATTTTGGTAATTTTAGTTTGTCTGGTGGGGTAATTTCAGATAACCATGCATCATTATATGGCGGCGGTGTGAGTAATTCCAATGGTTACTTTGTTGTGTATAATGGTGAAATCTCTAACAATACTGCATATTGTGGTGGTGGCGTATACAATTTTAATTATTACAACATTACTATGTTTGGCGGCGAGATTTCTAACAATATGGCATATTCTGGTGGTGGAGTATACAATTCTAACACGTTTAGAATGTTTGGCGGCGAGATTTCTAACAATATGGCCACTGTAAATGGTGGTGGTGTGTATCTATCAGTTACAGGATTCTTTACTATGTTTGGCGGCGAAATTTCTCACAATACGGCATTAACTGGTAATGGTGGCGGGGTTTGGCTTTCTAATGCTAATACAGGTTTTAACAAGCTTTTTGTTGATGAAGGTGTAGTGTTTTCAGGTAACACTGCTGTTGAAGCATACAATCGTAGTCCTGTTCATGATGAAGTATATAGTGAACAGATAAAGGGCATTGTTTGGTCTATTCCTTTTACACAGGGATATAACAATTATGACATTAGTTACACAAACGATGTACTCCTTAAAATTTTTACTGTAACAGTACAAAACAGTTACGCAGAAATCACAGGAGCCGGTAACTACATAGAAGGTACAACAGTCACAATCAATGCCGGTACTCGCAGCAACTATAACTTTGCAGGCTGGACAATAATGATTGGACATATCCAACTCAACAACCCCCAAACCCCCAAAACAACCTTTATTATGCCTGCCGAAGACGTAACAATCACTGCAACATGGGCACAAAACGCATACAACATATACTATCAATTAGATGGCGGAACCAACCACCCAGACAACCCAACAACATACACAACAAATAATTTGCCAATAACAATAAACAATCCAACCAAAGAAGGCTACACATTCTTTGACTGGATAATATTTTACGCAGATGGACATGTAGACAGACTACCTACACACACTATTCCTATAGGTACTACAGGTGATATAACTCTAATTGCGCATTGGACTACCACACCATACATTATAACCTATCAATTAGACGGCGGAACTAATCATCCAAGTAATCCATCAACATACACGGTAAATGATTTGCCAATAGCAATAAGCAACCCAACTAAACAAGGTTATACGTTCACAGGCTGGACCATAACCACTACAGACGGTATCACCAAACCCTTACCAGACGAAGGTATCATCGTAGGTACTACGGGTGATCTGGTTTTAACGGCTTATTGGGAGTTTGCTAAAGATTTCACAGTAACTTATGATGCTAATGGTGGTTCTGGTGATGTTCCTGTTGATAATAATAGGTATAGTCCTGGTGATTCTGTGGTTGTGCTGCCTTCTGATTTGTCGCGTTTGGGCTATGTTTTTGGTGGTTGGCTTTATGATGATACTATTTATGATGCTGGTGGGGTGTTTTTGATGCCTGCTATGGATGTGGTGTTGGTTGCTGTTTGGGAGCCGGTTGAGTATGTTGTTACGTATGCTCCGGGTGCCCAGGGTACGTTTACTGCGCAAGTTTATGGTGGGTTGGTTTATGGTGATGCAACGCCTGGGTTTGTTGGTGTGGTGTCGGGTAATGCGGGTTATGTTTTTGTTGGTTGGTCTCCTGTGGTGTCTTTGTTGGTGACGGGTTCGGTGACGTATGTTGCGCAGTGGGAGCGTGAGGGTTCTGGTGGTGGTTCTGGTGGTAATGGCGGCAATGGTGGCAGTGGTGGTTCTGGTGGTGGCGGTGGTAGTGGTGGTTTGTTGGTGGTGCAGTTTGTGGATTGGGATGGAGCTGTTTTGAAGGTTGAGCGGGTGCGTTTTGGTGGTTCTGCTACTGCACCTGTGGTTCATGTGCGTGAGGGGTTTGTGTTTATTGGTTGGGATAAAGAGTTTAGTAATGTGCGTTCTAATCTAATCGTTACAGCACAATACGCGCCAACAAAAAATATTGAGCCTCCAATATCACCTCAAGTTGAAGATGTACGGATGTGGGCACTTGCAAATTTAATCATTAGCGTGACTGGTATCATACTGTCGGTTATACTGGCTATTTGTGCACTTCTATGGCATAAACAGAACCAATATGACGAACAAAAACACAAAAAAAGCACTGTTATTACAAGTCAACAATCTATTGAAAAGCATAAAAACGGTGTTAAAGAGACAAAAATAAAACAGAAACAACGTAGACTACTGTGTTTGCTATCAGGTATTGTCATGGGCATCTTAGGCATAATTGTATTCATACTTACCGAGGACATGAATCTTCCAATGCAAATATTTGACAAATGGACAATTGTAAATGTTGTTATATTTGTGATTGAAGTTATTGTTACAATATTAACTTTTAAACGTAAAAAAGTTAATTATGTCAAAGATGAACAAAAAGAAGACTTTATTTTTTCAGACTCTACGGCAGATAATCTTTAAAACAGATTACCTGTATTATTTTTATTAATATTTTTTATACTATTTTATTTTAATTTCATGAAATGTTTAATATATTATTAAAAAAATTTGTTTGCAACATGTTATCTTATAACCGTAACTATGCTTTTTTACCCCTATGACGACATTTAACACCCAAAACAACCACAAAACAAAAAAACAACCACAAACCACAAATAAAATTACCCCTACATTACCCCTATAAAAAACATACCAACACCAATACAAACAACCCTCCAAAAACTAAAACAACAACAACAAACACCACTACAACCACGACACATAAAAAAACACTACTACATAAACAAAACCAACACCAAATAAAACAAACAAACAAAACAACCAAACAAACACACCCAAAACCTAGACAAAATAACACCCGACAACACATTCCACCCAAAAAAACAAAAAACACAACCACAAAAACATAAAAATACGGCGCACCACAACTCCTCCAACAACTCTCACAAAACATACAACAAACCAAAACCCCACATCCCACAAACAAAAACTAATCACCTCTCCATCATAAGAGCCACCCACCCAAACCCAATCAAACTAACACAAACCACCTGGAACGACCTATACCCCTCAACAAAAACACAACTAAACCTAACCCCAAAAAACACAACAACAATACTCAAAAACATAGGCACACAAACAAAAGAAACCTACGACCTATTCCACGAACTCACACCAGAAGGCGGCATGCTATTCTACGACCTAACAAACATACTATCAAACAGCAAACGCCTACTACTAGCAGAACGCGGCTACAACCCCGATTGGGAACAAACCGGACAAATAAAAGTAGCCCTCGCCTTTTCCACCACAACCCACTTACCCGTAGCATTAGACGTATTCTACGGATCTTTAAAAGAAGTAAAGATACTCAACTATTTTAAAGAACACTATAAAGGAACTGATCTTGGTTTTATTATGGATCGTGGTTTTAATTCTTATGAACTTCTTTTAGAATTAAAGCAAGCGGGTATTCATTATATTGTGCCTTTGATGAAAAACTCCCAGTTCTTACCACCCAGCATAGAGTTGGAGAGTGTGTTTAAGTATGGTAAACGTGTGATTGCTTGCAGTAAGGTGAATTGTGGAGAGGTATGGTTTTTTGTATTTGTTTAAAGATCCTTCTTTGGGTAAGATTACTGAGGAACATTTGTTAGAGTTGGTGTATAAGGAAAAGTTGTCTATGGAGGAGTATTATTTTGAGCAGCGGTTGGTGGGTGTGTTTGGGATGTTGTCTGATTTGGATGTTGAGCCTAGGGTGGT
>WRNB01000077.1 GCA_009776805.1 Candidatus Bathycorpusculum grumuli
TTTAACCTACTGTGCTGGTTGTATTGTGTTTGTTTTGGTATTTATACCTTTTTATGTGGCGTTTGGGTTGTAGGTTAAAATTTTTTCGGGAATTCAGGTTATAAATAAGCATGTGGGTTTTGTGAATGGTGATAGTTATCAAAAAATGGCAGTTTTAGGCTGTGTAATAATTTTGATGTTTTTTCAAACGCACAATAGATTTGGGTGTTATTATTTGCTAATTCAAAAATAAATACAGTCTAACTAAATGACTTAAAAATCACGTTATCAATATACAAATGCTGCAATAATGACCTGCCAGCAGAATATACATTTATCATCAAACTGGATAGTATTTAATGTTTATTTGGTGGTTGTGTGTAGGGTTTTTTTGTTGTTTTGCATTTAGCATGTGGATAAAGTGTATTTTTGTAGGATTTACACAAAAAGTATAGTGTATTTTTGCTAAATGTTGTTGAAAGTTTTTATTGAGGTTATAGTAGTAATTAAAGGTGAAATGTCATGGAAAGATTGCTGATGCAAGATTTGATAGCTTGGAAAAACAATCCAAATAAGAAACCCCTTGTCATACAAGGTGTAAGACAATGCGGTAAGACATTTTTGATAAAAGATTTTGCAAATCGACATTACACTGATGTTGTTTATTATCGTTTTGACAAGGATGCTAAAATCAAAGCATTCTTCGAACAAGATTTAGACCCACAAAGAATCATTAAAGATTTAAGCCTTGCACGTGGAAAAAAAATTAAGCCCCATGAAACTCTTATCATATTTGATGAAATTCAAGAATGCGGCAATGCTGTTACTTCGTTAAAATATTTCTATGAAGACGCCCCTAAATACCATATTGTTTCAGCAGGTTCTCTGCTTGGTGTTGCTATGAAAAAAGGGACTTCTTTTCCTGTAGGCAAAGTAGAGTTTTTAACTCTTTATCCTATGAATTTCTACGAGTTTTTACTTGCTCAAAATGAAGTACTTGCAAAGGAACTACAAAGGAGCTTTTTTAAGGATAAGATTTGGAAAACTTTTAGAAACGAATTGTTGGAAAAGTATCGGGATTTTCATGTTGTAGGTGGTATGCCCGAGGTTGTGCAAGTTTGGCTTGACACTAAAAGTATTGAAGAAGTTCAAAAAAAGCTTGATGAAATACTTCTTGGTTATCAAAGAGATTTTGTTAAATACGCTGATACAAGAGAGTATCCTAAAATTTCAGCTGTTTGGCAATCTATCCCCAGTCAACTGGGTAAAGAAAATCGCAAGTTTATATTTAGTCAGGTTAAAAAGGGGTGGCGGGCAAAGGATTTAGAGGATGCCTTGATGTGGCTTGTCAGATCAGGGCTTGTTTATAAGGNGGAGTATATTGAAAAGCCTAATTATCCTATTTCTTCTTATGCGGATCATACTTTTTTTAAGTTATATATGTCTGATGTTGGTTTGTTGAGGCGGCATGCCGATTTGCCTTCGGCTATAGTTTTTGATGATGCTCCTGCTTATAGGGAGTTTAAGGGTGCGATGGCAGAGAATTTTGTTGCTTGTGAGCTTAAGGGGATGTATGGTAAAATTAGGGATAAGGATTTGTATTATTGGACAGCAGAGGGTTCTGCAAAGGCAGAAGTGGATTTTATTGTGCAAGATAACGAAAAATATGTTATTCCTATTGAGGTTAAGTCTGGTACGGCGAAGCATGCTAGGTCTATAGTGCAGTATTGTCAGAGGTTTAATCCTGAAAAGTCTGTTTTAACTTCGCTTGATGAAATGTCTGAGCGGGTTATGCCTCTTTATGCTTTTTGGAAATTTAGAGAATGGATACGTAAGGATGAATAATTACTAGGTATTGTTGTTGGCGTTATATTGGTTTAATCATAAATGTGGTGTTAATTTGGAGTTTTGAGTTTTATGCATGGTTTTTGAATGTAGAAGTAGAAATGTGTTAAAGGTTTGATGTTGGTTTTTGTGAATATGATAACATGGTATGTTGTTATCTTAAATTCAAAACTGTTGGTGACACAGTTTATGGTTAATAGTTGTAAATATTACATCATACCGTTAGTCATGTGGCAAAAATCGTTGCTTTCATAGTGTTATCTGCTTTTGTTGTATTAATGTTGAAATAGTAATGTTTATTTTTTTCTTTTGCGAAAATAATTTCACCCTTTCCAGACTGCCCAAAAATTAGCAAACTACGTGTAAAAATTAGAAATTGCATAATTAAAAATATTTATGAGGACAAAAAGTTACGTCAAAAATATTGAACAATAAAAACATAAAAATATTTCTAAAACATAAATTTTTAGAGTTATTTACAACACACAAAAATTTGCAATCCAGTTTTCAGACAGTCTCGAAATAAAACCAAAACATATATCATCAACTAACTCCAACAACCTTTTATAAAACTAAAAAGTGGTAACCACACCATTTCAGGCAACCAAGACACACAAACCATTACCAATAGTTTTACACAAAACATTCACCCACTAACATTTTAACAGTTTAAATCATATTTTTCTATGCAATATTTTACCCATTCAATATTAAACCGAAGCTCCCGTTTTTTAGCTTACCTTGACCACAAAAAACAAAAAAATAAAAAACCCTAAAACAGTCACTAAAACAAAAACACAAAAACAAACAACAACACAAAAACAATAAAACACACCAAACACCAGAGACAAAAACAAAAAAGCACACACATAAAACTAATATAGCCCATAAATTTCAATAAAAACCCCATACAACAAACCATTTTCAGACAGTTCCACCCATCCAACAAAGTTATGAATAACGTAAAAATATAAAAAAACTACTTCAATCCACCACTATACACTTTTAAATAACGACATCCACATCAACTTTTAACTAAATCATAACTTTAAAAAGAAAACAAATCTCATAAAACAAACATTCATAGAAATGATGAAAAAACGCTCAACAGAAACATCATTTGTCCATAGGAAAAAACAACCAACATACACTAACTAACACGTTAACACGTAGTTATTATAGGCGGATGAGAATACTTTCACAAAATGGTGTAGACATTGCATTATGCTGATTATAAAACCATACTCTCTCCTCAAAATGGTATGAATCTTTATCGCGGTTGCACACACGGTTGTATCTACTGTGACAGTCGAAGTGTCTGTTATCAAATAAACCATAACTTTGAAGATATAGAAATCAAACGCAATGCCCCATTAATTTTAGAAACACAACTACGTAAAAAAAGAAAACCATGCATGATTGGCACAGGATCAATGTGTGATTCCTATATCCCACTTGAAAATGAGTTACAAATTACTCGGCAATGTCTCTTGCTGATTGAAAAATACGGTTTTGGGTTAGCGATACAAACTAAATCTAACAGTATTTTGCGAGACATAGACATATTGAAGAGGATTAACGCAAAAACCAAATGTGTAGTACAAGTCACTTTAACTACTTATGATGAGAATTTATGCCGAAAAATTGAGCCAAACGTATCTACAACAGTGGAGCGTTTCCATATATTGGAAACCATGCGAGAGGCAGGAATTCCTACAGTTGTGTGGCTTAGTCCCATTTTACCGTTTATCAATGATACAGAGGAGAATTTGCAGGGGTTGCTTGATTATTGTGTAAAGGCAAAGGTTAGGGGTATTCTTTGTTTTGGTTTTGGTGTGACTCTGCGAGAGGGGAATCGGGAATATTTTTATGCTAAACTAGATGAACAGTTTCCCAGTTTAAAACAGAAATATGTTCAACAATTCGGTAATGCGTACATATGCAATAGTTCAAATAGTGATCACCTAAGAGATATTTTTCAGTCAAAATGTGCGCAACAAAACATTTTATGTAAGCCAGAGGAGGTATTTGCATATTTGCGAAAATTTGAACCTAAGGATCAACAAACAGTGCTGTTTAGTTAGAAAACAATAAATCAAAAATAGTGAAAACAACACAGTACATTGTAACATCTAAACATTTATTGCATTGTTTATTATGACATTCTTTATTAGAAATGATATTATATAAGGCAAACACATCAAATTAAACTAAACCAAAAAGATAGAACCAACTAGAAAAATGCAGCTTTCCGCTACTTCAGATGAATAAACATCAATCCCTCTCCAAACTTGATCACACCCCCAACAACATGTTCCACACAACCACTCCACCACAAAACTTGCTAACTCCACCCTTCTATTTTAGCGAAAAACCACGATTTTATTTGACAGCGGCTAAGCTCATGATAATGGTATTCTCATAACTCATATCAAACAACACAAGCAACCACAATGTTACTACCACCCAAACAACAAAACACACAACAAATAAAACGAAATACAACTGTAATACTTACTTTTGAAACTAAAGACATATACAATAATCACAACGATTTAACACAATAAATAACAAACTTGCTACATTATTGCTGCATGCAACAAATTATTCCACGTATTAACCGACAAAAATAATAAACACTAAAAATATAACTAAATACACTGATGTTACGATGCCGCAAGCCACAAATTTAGTTGAATCCTACAACAACTTTGCTATTGAACCCTTAATAAAAGAAGAACAAATTCAAGATTTTTATGTAAATCGACCTAAAGAAGCAGCATCCCCTATTAAAGAGTTAAAGTACCAAATAGAGAACGCAAAAACACCCACTAAACACTTATTCTTAGGATTTAGAGGCTGTGGAAAAAGCACTGAATTAAATAAATTAGGTGCAATGTTTGACAAAAACAAGTTTTTGGTCATACACTATTCAATTAGGGAAGAGTTAAATACAAACGACTTTGATTTTAAAGATTTTTTTGTGTCGATGGCACTAAAAATTTTTGAATACGCAGAACAACAAAACATTGAACTTAAAGACATAATTAAACAGGATTTTTTAGATTTTATAATAAAGCTAACACATGTATCTGAAGAAGAAATCCAAACACAAAGAGGTTTAGGAGTATACTTTTCGAAATTCATTCTTTTGAAACTTAAAAATGAAACAAAAACTCGAGAAACAGTACGAAGACAGCTTGAAATGACAATCACTGACTTGATACAAAAGCTTAACTTTTTAATTTTAGAGGTCCAACAGATATCAAATAAATCAATTGTTGTAGCTGTCGATGATTTAGACAAACTAACAAGAGGCCAACAAGCAGAAGACTTTTTTTATCAAAATTATAATTTATTGCTACAACCTAAATGTTTTGTCATATATACTTTCCCAATTCCCTTAACGTTCAATCCATGCTATGAAAATGTTCGACAAGCATTTGATAGTGATGTGACCATACCACAAGTTCCAGTCAAATCTAAAGATGGAACTATTAATGAACAGAACGTTAACTTTTATAAGTCGCTTATAGAAAAGCGGGTGGATCTAAAATTAATTGATGAAAACGCGTTACAAGCTGTCATATTTAACACAGGGAAAATTTCAGAGTTAGTTGCAATTATGAGAGATTTATCTATCAAAGCATTAGGATGCAACCAAAAAATATCGCTTATAGATGTTAATGAAGCCTTAGAGAAACTGCGACGAGTGTTTGATAGAACACTTACACAAACGCATAAGAATCGTTTAATTGAAATTTATCAGAAAAAAGAGACAACAGCTTATGATTGCAACGATTCTATCAGTCGTGATTTACTCTTTAATTTGTCAGCTGTCGAGTATGAAGACAAAAACGATTGTTGGTGCGATGTAAATTTATTATTAATTCCACTCGTGGAAAAATGGATAAAAAATGAAACCTCAACCCAACGATGTTAGTGAAATAAGTTTAATCATAAAAAGAGTTAATGGTTTCTAAAGGAAAAAGCAACTTAATTTTAATTATGATCAATTCACCATTTCTTATCGCGTAGAAGTGCTTAAAGGTCTAAAGAAAACATTCACAATAAAAAAATTTGGAGATGTATAAAATTTTGTTTGGTTTGCTCATAAATGTGTTAGAGTTTAGAAGTAAACTATTTTGAAGCATGAGCCATAATTTACATGTTATATTTGCAGTAAGGTTCTTCTTGTAGATAGTTTTGGGTTGTAGAAAAAGCTCTTGCACGACAACCTCCACAAATGGTTTTGTAGTTACATGTACCACATTTACCTTTTAGCATATTTGGATCACGTAGTTGTTTAAATAATGTAGAGTTTTGGTATATTTCGCCAAAAAATTGTTGCCGTATGTTACCTGCTTTAAGTGGTAAAAAACCGCAACCGTAAACTTCGCCCACATGGCTTATAAAACAAAAGCCGTTACCTGCCATGCAACCTCTTCTGTTGCCATGTTGTATGTTTTGAGTTTCACAATTATTTTGTTGTTGTGTAGTGTGTTGGGTTACAATTCTGTTGTATTGTGGTGCACAGGTGACTTTTATTGGAATTGGGGAAGTTAAGCTTGCAGCGTATATTGCCTGTAGTGTTTCTTCATATTGGTCAGGGGTTAGTTCCATTTGTATTTTTCCTCTTCCAGTGGGTACTAGCATAAAAATGTCCCATTCTACTGCGTTCATGTCTGTAACTATTTTTTGTATGTTGAATAGGTCAGTAAGGTTGTGTTGTGTTACGGTTGTGTTTATGCGAAAAGGTAGTTGTTGCTTATGTGCTAAAGTCATGTTATGCATTACCAAGTCGAAGGCACCCTGTACCATGCGAAAGTTGTCATGTATTTTAGCTGAGGAGCCGTCTAGGCTTAAAGAAATCATTTTTATGCCTGATTTTTTTAGTTTTTCGATAATTTCAGGGGTTATGTTGCTGCCACTTGGGGACATGACAACACGTAAACCTTTATCAGAAGCGTATTTTGCTATGTCAAAAATGTCTTCTCGTTGTAAGGGGTCACCGCCGCTTATGATAAATATGGGTTTGCAAAATGTAGCTATTTGGTCTATCATATTGTAGGCTTCTTTTGTTGTTAATTGTTTTGGGTCGGCTTGTTTTTGTGCTTGAGCGCGGCAGTGTTGGCAGGCATAGTTACATGCGCGGGTGGATTCCCAAGCGATTATGCGGGGTGATAATGTTGTAGAGTTTGAATGATGGTTGGTTGTCATGTGTTATTCAAGTCTGTACTTCTTTTTCTGTTAGATAACATGCGGGGTCTTGTGCCCAAACATTTTTGTATACTGCTTCAGCTCTAACGCGTAAGTTTCCATTGCAGATGTTAAGAAATTGGCATGTGGAGCATTTTCCTGTTAGAATGGTTTTTCTGTTACGTAACTGTTGCAGTAATGGTTCATTGTTGTCTTGCCATATTTGGCTAAACAGTTTTTCTCGTATGTTGCCAAGGTTGTAGTGTTGCCAGAATTGGTCAGGATGTACGTAACCGTTAAAATCTACGCAGCCTATTCCTTGTCCAGAGCTATTTCCGCCGTTTAGTTTTAATAGTTGCATAATTTGTTCAGCGCGTATGGGGTCTTTTTCTTTGAGTTTTAGATAAATGTAGGCGGCGTCAGTGTGGTTGTCAACGGTTAAAATTTCTGTGTTTAAATTTTTCTTTTGGAATTCTTCTGCTTTTGTTAATAGTAAGTTCATAAATTGGCGGGATTGTTCATGTGTTAGGTCGTCTTTAGCGATGTGTATGCCTCGTCCGACGTATGCTAAGTGGTAAAAGCAGACGCGGGGAATTTTTTGTGTTTCTATAAAGTTGAAAATTGTTGAAATGTCATTGTAATTGTATTTGCTAATAGTTAATCTTAAACCTGTTTTTATGCCTGCGTTCATGCAATTGTGAATGCCGTCAACGGCTTTTTCAAACGCGTCAGGTGTGCCGCGAAAATGATTATTAGTTTCGCCTATGCCATCTAAGCTTACGCCGACATAGTGAAAGCCAACTTGTTTTATTTTTTCTGCGATTTTTTTAGTTATAAGAGTACCGTTAGTTGACATGACAGGTCGTATGCCTGTGTTGGAGGCGAATTGTGCTAATTCAAAGATGTCATGGCGCATTAATGGTTCGCCTCCTGAGAATAGGAGTACGGGAACATTGAATTGTGCAAGATCAGTTATGAAATGTTTTGCTTCTTCTGTAGTTAATTCATTTGGGTATAGTTTATTTTCTGATTGTGAATAGCAATGCATACAATGTAAATTGCATTGTTTTGTAGTATTCCATACAACAACTGGACGTTTATGTGTAGTGTTAGAGTAGCGTAGTTGATCCATAGATCCGGGTTGATTACACCATAATTTTGTAATGTTTATCATTATCATACCCCACGTTTAACAGAGTTTTTCAAATCTCGTTTACTATATAATATAACATAATCATAAATTCCAACTGTTCCAGCTAAAAATTTTACCGACTGCTCAATCACCTTACGCGACGAAGCATGCATAACAATATACATGTTAAAATTCCAACGCTCAGGAACCGGACTACGTTCATAACAATGACTTACCTCTCTAAAAGAAGAAAAAAACATACCTACCTCATCCACACGCTCACCCGGCACATTCCAAGCAATAACCGCATTTGCCGTAAACCCAATACTATTAGGCTTCAAAGTAGCTCCAAACCGCCTAATAACACCCGTTCGTAACATATTCTGCAACCGTAACAAAACATCCTCAACAGAAATACCAAGCTTAGCAGCAACATCATCAAATGGCTGCTCAACTAGAGAAATCCCACAAGCTAATTCTGAAAGCAATAACTCATCAATTCTATCCAAAAACTAGACACTCCTAAACAACCGCAACTACATCAACATTATCATTAACTAAAAAATTTACATTAATTTTAAACCGTTTAACCGTAGGCAAATTTAAAACATCACTTTGACTTAAACCAGTTTTTTGCAAAATCTCATTTAACATACAAGATAATTCCTGCTCACTTTTTGCAGTTAAAGTAAACCAGACATTATACTCATGCTCACGCTCATAATTATGAGAAACATTACCAACAACACCACCACCATCAACATTACAGCTATACTCATTAATAATTAAAGCAACATCATCAATTTTATCATCAGAAACACGCAAAGCCACCAAAGTTGTTGAAGTGTAACCAATTTTTGCAAGATCAACAATAGAACCAATCTTACGTATAACACCAGACGCAAAAAGATTTTCAACACGCGAAAGAACCTGCTGCTCAGACACACCTAATTTTTCACTCAACTCTCGCCATGGACACTCAACTATAGGAAAATTTTCCTGCAACAACTGCAAAAGACACTTATCAACATCATCCAATACACAAACATTAAACTTTTTATCAACATCATTAAGTGCCAAACCCACAACCATAAACTCTCACCTATAACTAATTCACTAAATAGATTAAAGCTACTTACCACAGACAAATATTAATCTTTACAAAAACAACATCAAAACATAAGTCACTAAACTTAGAAATATTTTACAGGTTAAATGATTTGCAAAGTGCACAAAAAAATGGTCCATTTTAGTTTAGACTAAGCCAAGTTAAGAAAGAGACAAACTTTCATTAAAGTGTCGTGAAAAAACATTAGGCTAAAACACGTTTTTCACATAAAAAGGGTAACGGATAATTTAAGAAAACGCAACAATCAATACATAAATTCATAAATTAAGAACAACACTATATGTGAGCAAAATTGTTGTAAAAACACTACAAATAGTGGAAACATCGTGTAGTAACAAAAAACGTTTTGTCAACACGCCAACGTAACCACAGTTTGTCTGCTTGATTTTTTCTCAATTTACTTTCCCTTTGCGCAAATAAAGCAGAGCTACACCAATAGCAACAGCAGTCACTACAACCACAACAACTACAATCAACAAAAAATTACTATATGGAAGACCATCAGTTGGAAGACCACCACATGTAGGTGTTGGGCTTGGTTCACTTGGAGTAGAGTTTGGTGTGGGAGTACTTGTAGAGGGACTTGACGAAGAACCACCCCCACTACCACTACCGCCGCCACCAGATGAACTGCTGCCACTACCGTTATCGTTAGCAGTCCAGATAGCAGTTATGGCAACATTACGGTCAGGCATAGTAAAGGTTGCAGTGACACTATTAATGTTTGACAATGCAACACTACCAGCAGTAACACTCCACCTAGTAAACGTGTAGCCTTCACGGTTACCAGCATTTATGGTAACAGTTACTCCTGGGACATAATTACCTGAACCAGTAGTTGATGCAAAACTATCCGCTATAGATACAGCATATGTAATTGGTGTGCCTCTGGTGTAGCTGATGTCATAATTGTTGTATCCTTGAGTAAAAGGATCTGTCCAAAAAGTGCATTTTATGTTTGTAGCATAAAGGGCATCATCATTGGGATTT
>WRNB01000078.1 GCA_009776805.1 Candidatus Bathycorpusculum grumuli
TACGTAGTTGTGTGTGTTGTGGTGAAAAATTATTTTTGCAGACTGTAAATCATTTTGTGTAGTGATTAAAAATTTAACTCGCTACGACTGAACAGTAACGACATAAAAATCAACGGCGAAAAAAGAAAAATAACCAAATACATAGGACACAATAAACCAACAGAAAACGAATTCAAACAACTATGCCAAAAATACGCTCACGAAATAGAAAACAAAACAATAGAAAAAAAAGTTGAAACCGAAAGCAAACGATTTAAAACAAAATACTTAAACAAAGAAACCATAAACAAATTAGAACTACTACGTTTCACGTATAAACAGCTAAACAAATGGTTAACAACAAATGAGACAGCTGTATATGAACAGGATTTTGAAGTAAAATACGTACATGGAACAACCACCATAGAAGGCAACACCCTAACTTTAAAACAAACCCATGACTTACTGATAAATGGCATATTACCCAATGACAAAAAATTGAGAGAAATAAATGAAATCCAAAATTTTATAAACGTTAAAAATTATCGAGACAATCACACTGGAAAAGTAACATTACACTTTATAAAAAAACTCCATGCCCTAATAATGTGCAACATCGATTTTGATTCTGCAGGCCAATTTAGACGTATTGATGATATAAGCATTGCAGGTTGTGATGTCATGGTAACTCCCTCAGAACTTATTGAAGAAGAATTAACCCAACTCATCGAAAAATATTATTCTTCTCTTGATGCGGGAGGTTATCCTTTTGAGGAAGCAGTTCTTTTTCATTACAATTTTGAAATGATCCATCCCTTCACCGATGGAAATGGACGTGTCGGTCGAGAGCTATTCAATTATATGTTAAATGAAAAAAATTATCCTAAACTTTTGTTTTTAGGTTCTGAAAGAGAGGCCTATTTAAAAATGCTACACTTAGGCAATGAGGAAAAATATCAAGGTATGGTGGTCAAGTTTGCTCAGCTAATTATAACTCAACGATTCTATGTAATGTTAAATAGGTTTAAGAAATATTTATCTCGACTAATGGAGTAATAATGATTGGTTTTGTTTTTATTTTAAGGTAAATTCATTTTAGTGCTTGCTCTACTGCTTTTGTCTTCACCAATTTGCTGTAGAATTCGGTTACCATTTTTTTCAGGGTTTCTTCGTCTACTATGTCTGAGCAAACCATTTTACCTGCAAGAAAAACAAGAAACGCAGCATTAGGCTCCACAACCTTACAAACTGCAGCAGAAAACTCGTCAGACTCATACACAACATCAAACTCACTGGTGATTTGTTCAACTGATTGTTGCTCCAGCTAAATCCACAGATGCTACCATGTTTTTCACACAACACACAAAACTACACTTGTCTAAAACTATGCCTTCTTTTTTTAAAATACACAAAAAAGCAGTTATAGCTTGTTTCGCCTTGGTTTTAGTTTTTGTGCCTGTGCAGACGAATTTGCCGTTTCAGAAAAGCAAAAACGCAGCGGACAGTGTTTTTAGCTTAAAGATAATCCCGGAAATCTCTACCAATTACACTTTGAACCCTTAATTTTAAAGTTCGCAACTTTCAGGCCAACACCTTCATTAAATAAACCAATCATCACAACATTCTCAACAATAATCTCAAAGTCAAACAAGACCATCACAGCAACAATACAAAATCTGAACCTTTAAAAAACAAGTATAACGTAACATTTTTGTATGAACAGAGTTTTTATTGTAATAACGCTTATTTGTTTAACAGCACAAATACCTAATCGATATATTTACAGAGAGGAAACAAGTTTGGCTAAGTCTACTTCAAATGATAAATCAGTTAACAGTAATAGTGGTGCTAATTTAGGGTTTGAGACCAAACTTTGGTCTGCTGCTGATAAACTTCGCAATAACATGGATGCTGCTGAGTACAAGCATGTTGTTTTGGGGCTGATTTTTTTAAAGTACATAAGTGATGCATTTACTGAAGTTTATGAAAAACTAAAGCTGGATAAGGATGCTGATCCTGAAGATATTGATGAGTATAGAGCTAAACATGTTTTTTGGGTTCCGTCTAGTAGTCGTTGGGATTATTTGCAGAAGAATGCTAAGCAACCAACTATTGGGAAAATTATTGATGAAGCTATGGATTTTCTTGAGCGAGATAATGCCTCGCTAAAGGGTGTTCTTCCTAAAAATTATGCCCGTGAAAGCTTGGACAAACAGCGCCTTGGAGAACTCATCGATTTAATCGGCACTATTGGTTTGGGTGACAGTGAAAGTCGTAGTAAAGATATTTTGGGTAGGGTGTATGAGTATTTTTTGGGTCAGTTTGCTGATGCTGAAGGAAAAAAAGGTGGACAATTTTATACGCCTCAGAGTATTGTAAAGTTGCTTGTGGCTATGATTGAGCCGTTTCGTGGCAGAGTATTTGACCCCTGCTGTGGCAGTGGTGGCATGTTTATTCAAAGTGAAAAATTCATACAAGCCCACCAAGACATAAAATCGCCAGCCAACAACAGTGAACGGTTGCGTCGGGATGATTTGAGTATCTATGGACAGGAGTCTAACCAGACCACTTGGCGATTATGTAAAATGAACCTTGCCATACGCCATATAGACTCAAAATTTGTAGCGTGGAACAACGAAGGCAGCTTCCTAAACGATGCCCACAAAGACCTAAAAACCGATTACCTACTCGCTAACCCACCATTTAATGATTCAGACTGGAAAGGCGAAATGCTAAGAGAAGACCTACGATGGAAATACGGCGTACCACCCACAGGAAACGCCAACTTTGCATGGGTACAACACTTCATCCACCATTTATCACCACAAGGCATAGCTGGATTTGTTTTAGCTAATGGATCAATGAGTAGTAACACTTCTAATGAGGGTGAAATTCGCAAAAACATAATCGAAGCAGACCTTGTAGACTGCATGGTAGCCCTACCCTCACAACTATTCTACAACACCATGATTCCCGCCTGCCTATGGTTCATAACCCGAAACAAACAAGACAACAAGTACCGCAATCGCTGCGGAGAAACACTTTTCATAGACGCCCGAAACCTTGGCACAATGGTAGATAGACGCCATCGAGAACTTACCTCTGAGGACATCAAAAAAGTAGCAGACACTTACCATGCCTGGCGAGGCAAACAAGCGGGGGAACAAAAAACGGAGTATCAGGATGTTGCGGGATTCTGTAAAGCCGTAAACCTCCAAGAAATAAGAAAACAAGGACACATTTTAACCCCTGGACGCTACGTCGGCATTAATGAGCAAGAAGATGACGGTGAACCCTTTGAAGAAAAAATGTCGCGGTTGACAAACGAGTTATCTGAATTGTTTAAGCATTCGCATGAATTGGAGGACGAAATTCGAAAAAGACTAAAGGCGATTGGCTATGAAATATAACAACAAAAATTTAGTACAAAATAACACTGCTGCCTTTGAGGAAATTATATCAATAATTGAGCAGGCTCGAGAGAACGCTTTTCGAGCAGTAAATCACGAACTTATCTCTATGTATTGGGAAATCGGCCACTATATCAGCAAAAAAGTAACTTTGGACAATTGGGGCAAATCTACTGTACAAGAATTTTCTAGGTTCATTCAGTCGTATTTTGTGGGAATAAAGGGTTTTTCACCACAAAACATCTGGCGCATGAAGCAATTCTATGAAACCTATGCAAAAAACGAAAAACTCTCACCACTGGTGAGAGAAATTAGCTGGACAAATAACCTATTAATAATGATGGCCGCCAAAAGTGATGATGAACGAGAATTTTATCTACTGCTCTCATCGAAAAATAATTATTCAAAGCGTGAATTGGAACGACAAATTGACAGCAGCTTATATGAGCGAACAATGATTTCTTCTGAAAAAAACCAACTACTTCTTACACGTAGCACTGGTTTAACTGCTTTACGTGACAACTATGTACTAGAATTTCTTGACGTACCCGAACATCATAAGGAAAAAGAGTTACGAAAAGCTATTATTGGTAATCTGCGTAATTTTATTTTAGAGTTCGGTAAAGATTTTTCGTTTGTAGGCGAAGAGTACCGTGTACAAGTTGGTAACACGGATTTTAACATTGATTTATTGTTTTATAACCGTGAACTTGCATGTTTAGTTGCTATTGAATTGAAAATTGGACGATTTAAGCCAGAACATCTGGGACAACTTGAATTTTATCTTGAAGCTCTTGACCGTGATGTGAAAAAACAAAATGAAAACCCCAGCGTAGGCCTAATCTTATGCACCAAAAAAGACGATGAAGTTGTAGAATACGCACTGAGCCGTAGCATGTCACCTGCAATGATTGCCGAATATCGGACACACTTACCACAGAAGGAACTACTAACAAATAAACTACGTGAATTACGCGCATTAGCAGAGGCAGAAAATTTGGTAGATGACGAGGATAACGGTACGGTGGAATGATGCAAAAACTTTCAAACATTTGTTCTTTTGTAGATGGGCGAGTTGCTGTTACCGATCTAGATATGAATACCTATATCTCCACAGAAAATATGCTTCCAAACAAGGATGGTATCACTCGTTCAGCAGGGTTACCAACAGTTTCGCAAACACAAATCTACAAAACACAAGATGTGTTAATATCCAATATACGTCCATATTTCCGTAAAATATGGTTTGCTGACCGCGATGGCGGTTGCTCTAATGATGTATTGGTGTTGAGAGCAAAAGAAAACTGTTTTCCAGCATTCCTTTACTACTTATTATCCGACAATAACTTTTTTGATTATGCTACAGTAACAGCGAAAGGCACAAAAATGCCCCGTGGTGATAAAAATGCGATTATGCAGTATGAAATTCCTGAAGTACCTTTCGACACTCAAATTGGAATTGCTAATATGCTTTCAACGTTTAACGCACGGATTGTCACAAACAGGGCGATAAATCATAATTTAGAGCAGACGGCACAGGCAATTTTCAAGAGCTGGTTTATAGACTTTGAACCATGGGGTGGCGATCAACCATATGACTGGAGAGAAGGCACACTTAACGACCTTGCCAATATCACTATGGGGCAATCACCTGATGGGTCAAGTTACAACGAGGAAGGTATTGGTACAATCTTTTATCAAGGTCGTGCCGAATTTGGGTCACGTTTTCCAAAGTGTCGTTTGTTTACCACGGAGCCAAAAAGAATGGCAATAAAAGGTGATGTTCTAATGAGTGTTCGTGCCCCTGTTGGAGATTTGAACATCGCCGTTGAACCTTGTTGTATTGGTCGCGGTTTGGCAGCTGTACAGAGTAATAATGGGTGTCAATCATTTGTCCTCTATACAATGTTTGCTTTGAAACAACAACTGGATATGTTCAACAGTGAAGGCACTGTATTCGGGTCTATTAATAAGAATGATATGGCAAAACTGTCTGTGATTATTCCAACGGACTATGTTATGCGACAGTTTGAAGAACTGGTACATCCAATTGATGCAGTCATTGAAACTAACTATACCGAAAACTGTAATCTTCAAACAACACGGGACATTTTGTTACCCCGCTTGATATCTGGAGAGCTGCCCGTTGCCGATTGCCACTGCTAAATTATGATTTAACGCTGTGTTCGCAGATATTATAGCGTTGAAAACAGTTCTTTTTGTAATTCGCCGAAAGTTTCTTTAACATTTTTTTCAAATTCTTTGTATAATACGCCATGTAAATCGCTAGGTAGCTCTTCCAAATCTTTTTGTTTGAGATAACAAACGTTTTCCTTGCCTAAAGCCCCAATGAAAAGGCCAAGTTCTAATAACACATTTTGCCGTGCTCTACTCGCAAGTGCATGTAATAGTGTATCAATATTTTCTTTAGTGAACGTCTTTTTTTCACCCATTATTATCGGAATATCTTCCTTGAGACATCCAACATCATCAGGTGTAAGTATCGCAATAGCATAAGTGATGTCACTATGCGCATCATAAAGTTTTTCGTAAATTGTTTTACCACTGTCTCGTAGGTCACCAAGTGTTATAGCATCAACATCAAGTAATCTCAAGTGGTCCTTTAAACGCAGAGCTTGGGTATCATCCCTACCATGTACAATAAACACTTTTTCTTTACGTAAATCACGAAAATATTCACTCACAGGGCAGTCAAAAAATTCCGGGTTATCCTCTTCCAAAATAGTAGACTTTGTATTTGAAAGGGACACAGGTTTCTTTCTATTAACTGCAACTGTCACAACAGTTGACTGTATTTGTCCTTTAAGTATTCTATATCTAATTTTAGATTTTTTAAATGGTCTATCTATGATTAAACTGCCTTTTACCTGAAGAACAACAGGTGATTCATCGTAATCTGCCTTTTCTAAATATATTACGCCATCATTGAATTCACTTTCAGAGGTTAGTGTATCTTCGCCTTCAATGCATTCTACTATTAAATTTTGCCATCGCCCTCCTTCAACTATTTCAAATTGCGTCCAATCTGATGTTGTATAAATTACATATTCGACAGGCACTTTGATAGAGTTTTCCATCCGCTTAACAACCACTTTCCCGATTGCAGTATTTATCTTCAAATTTAATTTAAGGGTTACCCTCATAATGTTAATCTTGTTGTACTGTGTTAAATTATTCCTAAAATGTTTGATTTATGTAACTCGTTATGCTTTGGGTTGTGTAATGCTTATTAGATGTACAAGTGATAAGATACTTGTTATCTTGGTATAACAGAGAATCTGTCAACTATAGAGGGAACTGATAAATGGTTAGGGTTATGTCTGAGGCTGAAGTTGAAGAAATGTGTCTTGCTATGTTAGGCGAGCTTGGTTATGATGTTATTTATGGTCCTGATATTTCTGAAGATGGTATTGCTCCTGAGCGTAGTTATGGTGAGGTTGTGCTTGTTGACAGACTACGTCGCATGCTTAGGAAGATTAACAAACTTGTTCCCGATGCTGCAATTGAGGAAGCGGTAAAGAAGGTTTTAAGAACTGAAAGTCAAAATTTGATCGAAAACAATCACAGTTTCCACCGTTTAATCACAGACGGTGTTAGTGTTCAGTACAAAAAGGTCGATGGCACCGTTAAGGATGATGTAGTTTGGCTTTTTGACCATCAAAACGTTAGCAATAATGAGTTTTTAGCCATTAATCAGTTCACTATTAAAGAAGAAAGGTACAATCGTCGTCCAGACATAATTTTATTTGTTAATGGACTGCCTCTTGTTATTGTTGAATTGAAAAATCCTTCAGATGAAAAGGCTGATCTCTTAGGAGCCTACAAGCAACTTGAGACATACAAGCAAGAAATTTCCTCAATTTTTCGTTATAACGAAATTTTGGTTATAAGTGATGGTACGTATGCTGAAGCGGGAACTTTAACCGCTAAAGAGGAACGCTTTAGTCCATGGAAAACTATCAACGGTAAAAAGCAACCGACAGTTATGTCGCAAATTGAAATGCTCATAAAAGGCATGCTAAACCCTTCTACGTTGCTTGATTTGGTTAGGCATTTTATAGTTTATGAGGCTGAAAAAGACAAAAAGGAAGGTAGTGTAAAAGTTAGTAAAAAAATTGCTGCCTACCATCAATATAGTGCCGTACAAAAAGCTGTAGCTTCAACTGTTGTGGCAACTAAAAAAGATCGCAAAGCAGGTGTGGTTTGGCATACTCAGGGTAGTGGGAAAAGTTTAACTATGGTTTTCTATACAGGTAAAATGGTTCTAAACCCTCAGTTGGAGAATCCTACGGTAATTGTGCTTACAGATCGTAACGACTTAGATGATCAGCTTTTAGGCACTTTTAGTCGTTGTCATGAACTTTTACGCCAAGAACCCAAACAAGCTACAAATCGTGATCAACTAAAAGAACTTCTTCAAGTTAGTTCAGGGGGCATTATATTTACTACTATTCAAAAATTTTTCCCAGACGACAAGAGCGGACAGTACCCAATGCTTTCGGATCGCAAAAACATAATCATAATTGCTGATGAAGCGCATAGGAGTCAATATGGGTTTGGTCTTAAAGTTCCTAAAGATATAGATAAAGAGTCACTCAAGTATGGTTACGCAAAATATCTAAGAGACGCCCTACCAAATGCTAGTTTTATAGCCTTTACAGGCACGCCTATAGAAAAAACGGATCGTAGTACACCTGCAGTTTTTGGCTCCATCATAGACACTTATGATGTGAATCAAGCCGTAGAAGACGGTGCAACAGTCAAAATTTACTACGAAAATCGTTTAGTCAAAATAGACATCAAACCCGAAGAACGCCCCTACTTAGACGACACGTTTGAAGAAATTACTGAAGGGGAAGAAATAGCAGGTAAAGAATATCTTAAAAGTAAATGGAGTCGCATAGAAAAAGTCGTAGGCAGTTCCGAGCGGATTCAAAAAATTGCTAAAGATATAGTGGAGCATTGGGAGAATCGTTTGTCTGTTTTGGAGGGTAAAGCTATGATTGTATGCATGAGCCGCCGCATCTGCATAGAACTCCACAATGAAATCGTTAAGTTAAGGCCTGAATGGTATAGCAAAGACGACACTAAAGGTACAATAAAAGTTATTATGACGGGTTCAGCAACCGATGGCCCTGATTGGCAGGAGCATATTCGAAATAAACAACGCCGACACGACATAGGCGAACGCCTAAAAGACCCCTCCGACCCCCTAAAAATAATCATAGTACGCGACATGTTTTTAACAGGTTTTGATGCTCCAAGTATGCATACTATGTATCTTGACAAGCCTATGAAAGGACATACTCTTATGCAGGCAATTGCCCGTGTCAATAGGGTTTTTAAAGAAAAACAAGGCGGATACGTCGTAGACTACATAGGCATTGCAACGGAGTTAAAACAGGCTCTTGCAGAATACGCCGACAGCGACAAAAAACAAACTGGCATACCCCAAGAACAAGCCATAGCCTTAATGATGGAACGATACGAAACAGTACAAGCATTCTTTAACGGATATAACTATAAACAGTTTTTCACTGCCCAACCCAAAGAACGCTTAACCATAATTATTGAAGCTATGGAGCAGGTTTTAAAACAAAAAGACGGCAAAGAACGCTATCTAAAAGAGACAACAACCCTTCTCTACGCGTTTACCTTATCAGTACCTCATGAACAAGCTCTAAAAATCAGAGATGACGTTGGCTTTTTCCAAGCAATAAAAGCAGCCCTTATTAAAAATACTGAAACTAAACAAACCCTACCACAAGAATATGATTCAGCCATAAAACAAATTCTCTCCAAAGCCATAGTATCTGACCGCGTTATTGATGTTTTTGCCGCGGCAGGTTTTAAAAAACCCAACATTAACATTTTAGATGAAGAATTTCTTGCTGAAATTAAAGGTATGCCGCAGAAAAATCTTGCTTTTGAAGCCCTAAAAAGACTGTTAGCAGACAGAATACGATTTATACAGAAAAAGAATATTGTACAAGCTCGAAGCTTTGAAGAGTTACTTGATAAAACGATTAAAGCTTATACTAATAAAAGTATAGAGACTGCACAAGTTATTCAGCAACTTGTTGATTTAGCAAGAAAAATACGAGACGAACAAAATAGAGGTGCTGAGTTGAATTTATCCACTGATGAAGTAGCATTTTATGATGCGTTAGTTGATCATCCCGGCGTTAAAGAAGTTATGGAAGACGAACAACTAAAAATTATTGCTCGAGAACTTGTTCAAACTATCAGGAGTAATGTGCGTATTGATTGGACTTTGCGAGAAAGTGTACAGGCACAATTACGTGTAGCAGTTAAACGTGTTCTACGGAAATATGGTTACCCACCTGACAAACAACAAAAAGCAACTGATACCGTACTAGAACAAGCAAAAACACTTGCAAAAAATTGGGAAGAAACACCATCATAAACCTCCAAAAGAAAACCATAAAAAGACAGCCACTCAATGATAAACACCTATTAATTCTGCAGTCGATTTCTCCACAACTTATGTAAGTGTACACATTTTTCAGCCTTATTCATTTCAAGTAATTATTCTGGAAATGAGACTGTTAAGAGCATTTTAAAACGTTCAACTACATATACTGCGTGAGGAATTCTAACTGACATAACAATAACTTCACCTTTATAGCCTAAATTTCCGAGTTTTTTATACCTACATTTTACGTTTGGTCTAAAATACTGTTAAAACACAAAAAGAAGTTCAAACTAGGCGAAAACATTATTTGTTGTAGGTATAAAATTTGTACCTACACAACTGTTTACCAGCAGTGTTTTTCAGCCATTTTAGG
>WRNB01000079.1 GCA_009776805.1 Candidatus Bathycorpusculum grumuli
TTGTTTTGGCTTTTTGGTCTTCCTTTTGGCATGTTTTTCACTGGCAATATTGTAGCATGCGAACTATATAAAGGTATCGTATATTGGGACACTACCAAAATAAAGGCAAGAAAATCAGAGGTATGCTATATGAAAGAAAAAATAAGTGTGAAAACAAAAAGTTGCTTTGGACAATTTTAACTTGTTTGTGTTTTGCTACCTTTTGCTTTTTTTGCTTTTCTTTTTGCATCTTTTTCTTTTTTAGTTAAAGGTTTACCTTGCTTGTTTGGCATGACTATTCCTCTGATACTTTTATAAGTATCATGCTTTTAATATTTTTCGAAAGACACATGCGAATAACCATTTTTATGTGTATTCTCTAAACGTGTGACCGCATTTTGTGCAACGCATAAACTGAGTTGATGCCTCATCACCACCGCGTGTTTGAACTTGCCAAACATAGCATTCAGAATTGTTACATTTCTCACATTTCATCTTTATAGTAGACATAGTATTAATTTTTGAGTCTTCAGCAGTTATAACCGTCATAAATGGTTGTTCAGCAGGTTGAATAACTTTAACCACTTTTGCTTGAGATCTGTTACCAACGGCTTGTTTTGTGTAGTCACATTTGGAGCAAGCAAGGACTACTTGTGTATCAATTTTTTGAGGTTCAAGACGACAACCACAATTCGGACAAAATTCCATAGCATAGCCTCTTTGATTAATAGTTAAATCTATTATTAAACTAAAGATATGATATAAGCGTTTTTAATTTCAATCTGTATATTTCATAGTCACGTGTAGATTATGTAAAAAAGGGTAAATAACATGCAGGTACAAACAAGTAAAAATTTTTGGTCTTTAAGAATTCAAGTGTAACAGTTTTACAAACAATTTCAAACAGCATGTGTGTTAATATTTTAACAGAGTAATAAACGTGTCATGTTAAGAGGTTATTACAACATAGTCATGTCCTAAATTAAGTGAAGTGTTTAGTCTGTTGAAAAAAACATATTTTACGAACAAAACAAAACAAACTTGACATAAAAACGTATATTTGAATAACAAAAACTTTTCGTTAACAAACTCACCAACTAACAGTTCAGAATATCACAATAGATCTACCGTCTGCAGAGTATGAGAACTTTTTGCCGCTATAGTTAAATTTGTGGACTATAATTTTGTTTGCAGAAATAAGAGGAACAACATTTGGTTAACGAAAAAATTCAAGCCGGCGATTACGCATTAATTTATCTTGATGCTCATCGGACTTACATGTTAAAAATTGAGGCAGGTCAAACATTTCACACACATAAAGGTTTTATCAAGTTTGATGAGTTAATTGGTAAAGAATATGGAGAACCAATCAAAAGCAGCTTAGGAGTTATGTTTACAACTCTTAAACCACAACTTACAGATTATATTATGAAAAGCAACCGCAATACCCAAATTGTGTATCCAAAAGATACAGCAGCCATCATAATGTTTAGCGGTATTGGCCCAGGTAGTCGTGTAGTTGAAGCTGGAACTGGTACAGCTTCGTTGACAACTGCTTTAGCACATTATGTAGGTTCAACCGGTAGAATTTACACTTATGAATTGCGTAATGAATTTCAAAAAAATGCTGCCAAAAATTTACAACGTTCAAAACTGATTGATATAGTCGAGATGAAAAACGGCGATGTAACTTTGGGTATTGAAGAACGAGATGTTGACGCGGTCGTTTTAGATCTAGCAACACCATGGCTTGTAATACCCCATGCTTATGAAGCATTAAAAACATCTGGAACACTGGTTTCTTTTAGTCCAACTATTGACCAAGTTGTTAAAACAACTGAAGCACTTCGAGAAAACAATTTTGTCTTCATTGAAACTATAGAGCTTATGATGCGCGCCATGCAAGTTGAACGCGGAAAAACTCGACCTCAAACACTTATGACGGGACATACTGGTTATATTACACATGCACGAAAAATTCTAAAACCCACAGTTCTTGAACCTACAACACCTGAAATCATAGTTTTTGAGCCTACAACACCTGAACCGTTACAAGTATCGTCATTAGCTCAGGAAGCAATGCCTGAAGTTCCAATCGAAGAAACAAACTGTGAATCATAAAAAATATTGAAAAAACATGAATCCATAAGTAACATACAAATTCCAAAAAACACTTCCACAAATACACAAACCATAAAGCCACAAAAACAATTCAACAACATCACTACAAACTATGCCACATCAAAACACTTAATCCACAAATTTGCATAATAATTATGGATGTATGAAAAAAATAACAGAAAACCCGTCTAAACTTCAATCTTTGTTTTTAATTTCCCTTTTTCCTTTTGTTTTTCGACCATTATCAGGCATTGGAAGACTTAATTGGTAAATAGCCTGTTTAAACTGGTTACCTGTACCACGCCTTGTTATACCATAATAGGCACCAAACAATTTACCAAAGTATGGAATAAGCACACGATCAAATGCTCGATACAAAAACGGATTATGTAATCTTGTTTCCAGAAATGTGGGTTTCCAGATTTTAATGTTGTATTCCCAGCATTTGACAAAAAAATCCCAACGTGCCTTAGAAAGTGAATCCATTTCAGCACCTTGTTTATTCATTAAAACACAGTTTTCCAGTGGAACAAAAAAGAGAGGCACATAGAAAGCATTGTAATCTTTAAGATCATCCATCAATTCAAGTGTTTGTAACATATCTTCTTCTTTTTCGTCTGGCAATCCAATAATTAATGTTGCCAATGGATACCAGTCATTATCATTTAAAATACCAAATGCGTTGGTAACAATTTCAGGCCACTGTTCAGGCTGGTATGGTAACATTTTACCAGCCATATATTTTTTCATAAGCCTAGGACTACCAGTCTCAACACCTGTTTCAGCAGTGATTATGGGCTTTCCTCCAAAAGAATACCAACTTTTATCAATTAGAATTTCAGCCAAATCTCTGATCATTTGAGGATCATGACAAACAGGTGCAAGAGACATATGAGCAGCCTGTATACTTTTTACACCAGGATAATCCGCAACATTTTTACATAATTTAAGTATAGCTTCACTATTAGGCGCAAAATTAAGGTCTTTTTGACCATAAAGAAACAAATCTTCAGTTATTAAAGTGATACGGTCACTACCTTGTTTAGCACTTAATGCGACTTCTTGCATGATTTTTTCAAGCGGCACATCAATTTTATGCTGCATTGTTGGAGTACAAAACTGACAATTCCGCCCACACCCCTTTGAAATCTCTACCGCCCCATGCAAAGCAACATGTTTACAAAGAGGCATTTCTTGATTATAATCCCAATTATTTAAAGACTCATCAGCTTTCACGATACGTGGAATTGGTTCACCATTTACAGCTTTTTTGAAAAGCTCAACAATCGGACCAGGTCTTCCACCCATTAAAACACAATCCACACCATAACTTTCAGAAACACGTTGCCGTTCAAGTTGCCATGAACCATATCCGCCCACAAGTATTTTTGGTTTATATTTTTTAAGGGCAGGATGCATAACAAGTTTACGAAACTCTATGCGGTTCATTGGTTCACCACCACCTACAATTGAACTATAAGTTTTACTTACATAACCCATACCAGTAGGATCCATAGAAGAAATGCCAACAATTTTTGTACCAGACCCAACAAACGAACCTAAATCTTCAGGATAAACAACTGCTATATCGTCTCTATTAAATCCACCTTCAAGTAAAATAGCCTCCACTTTACGTAATCCATAAGGTGCATAACTAGCCTGACCATTAGCTTTCTTTGGATGATGTGGATAAAGTGTTTTCCTTACGTATGAAAGGGGAATAGGGCCTTTTCCAAAACCACCTACAAACGCCATGAATTGGCTATTAGAAAAGTCACTCATTTCAGTATATGACGCTGTAAGCACTATTTTAGTTCCTGAATCTGATGCCAATTTCTCTCTTCCTTGTATAAACATACTTAATTCTTTACATCAGTATTAAAAATTACCGCTTCGAAACAATCCTTCCACTTATCACACAGTTAAAAACCTTGGATAAACAAACACAATAGTATTCTTCAAATGGTTATCAAATAATTTTGCTACTTGCTCAAAAATTGTTGTATTTATTAGATTTAAGCCTTTTTTACAGACTTGGTTAATACATCACTCTCAATCCATTTCTCACCTTGTATTGTTAGTTTAAATTCAGGCTTGTTTGGATCTGGTTTAAAGACTCGACCTCGTTTAGTCATTTCATTTAGTCGTGCAGGAACAACACTTTTAATGTTACTAAGTTCTAACAATTTTTGTATTTGGGTTACTGTACTTTTATGCTCGTGTGAAGCGTAGAGGATTAAACCTACTGCGTCGTAGTGAGTTAAGTTTTCTGTAGTTACGATAACTGGACCTTCAGTTGTTGATTCAATTATTCCTTTTAATTGTGCACCCGATGGGGTTAATCGGTTAGAAACAAAGTCAGATATTTTTTCTACAAATTTTTCTGGAACTGTTTCTAGCATATTTAAGAGTTCTTGTGGGCTATCACTTTCTATGATAATTTCGCCAAATGATGTTTTAATACGTGCTTCGACGCGTTTCAAGAAAACTTCCTCTATGTTACATTGTGTGTTGTACTTTTTAGTATTGTGGCAAAATTTATGCACTAACTTTGGTTATTGATTGTTTTTTGTGGAAAGTTTTTATTTTTCTGTTTTTCTTTTTAAAGTGATGTCGGGTAAAGATTTTTTTGTTAGCCGTTACGAGCAGTTGGGTTGGAAGTATAGACCAGTTGAACTGCGACAATCCATACGGTTTAATCGTATTAATAATGTTAAAGGGCAGGATTTGGTTTCGCGTCTTTTGCATTTGGGTTTGAATTTGGATAAAATAGAGTTTTTGTCTGATGGTTATTGGGTTTGTGATTCTAGAGTTTCTGCTGGTGCTACTGCGGAGTATTTATTGGGGTTGTATTCAATTCAGGAAGCAGCTGCTCAGATTCCTGTGTCATTGTTTAGTGATCTTGAGGATAAAAGTGTGCTTGATGCTTCGGCTGCTCCAGGTGGGAAGACGGTACAGTTAGCAAATATTATGAATAATTCTGGCAGTATAGTTGCAATTGATATTAGTAAACAGCGTTTAGCAGCTTTGTCTAATCATTTAGAGCGTTGTCGAGTTAAGAACACGATTGTTTATCAACTTGATGCTAGGAATAGTCCAAAATTGGGTTTAAGGTTTGATCGTATTCTTGTTGATGTACCGTGTAGTGGGAATTTTGCTTCAGATTCAAAGTGGTTTCAAAATCGTACTTTGAAAGATATTGAGCGTAATGCTCGTTTGCAGCGGGAGATTTTGATGAAGGCATCAGAGTGTTTAGCGGATGATGGGGAAATTGTTTATTCTACGTGTTCTTTGGAGCCAGAAGAGAATGAGTTGAATATTGATTGGGCTATTCGTCGTTTGGGTTTGGAGATTGTTAAAATTGATTGTGTTGGCGTTTCGGGGTTGACTGTTGTTTTTGGGAAAGAGTTGGATTCGTCTATTGCTCGGTGTCGTAGGTTTTGGCCGGGTTTAACTCAGGGTTTTTTTGTGTGTAAATTTGTGAGGAATAGTCATGAAAGTTGAAGTGTTTGAAAATTTTTCGTTAAAGTTTGGGGTAAAGTTGACTTTTGGTGGTGAGATGTTGGTTCAGCGGGATGGTCGATTTTTTTTGTTAAATAGTAATGTTAACTTTCTTGTTAGGGATGATTTTTTTTATGCTGGAATTTATTTGGGTAAAGTTATTGATGGTAAAGTTTTTCCAAGTTTTAATTTACTTGATATGCTTGTAAAATGTGAAGCTAATCGGGTAGTTATTGGTAGGAAGGCATCATGGTTGTTTATTTGTGGTAGAGATGTTTTTAGGAAAAGTATACTGCGAATTTATGGTGATGTTTGTCGAAGTGAGTATGTTTTGGTGCTTAATGAGTTTGGTGAGTGTTTGGGTTTTGGTAAAGTTTTAGTTGGTTTGAGTGAGTATTCTGATAAGAATGTGGTTGCTGTTGCAAATGTGTTGGATGTTGGTGATTTTTTGCGTCGTGAGCGTGTGGTGTAGTTGTTTTTAGGGTTGTTGCTAGGTGTTGTTTGTTTTAGTCATATTAAGTGATGTGTTATCAATGTTTTCAGTTAAAAAGTATTTTGTTAGACATTTGTCCAATATTTATGACAATAACCTTATATATGGTTATGATCAAGTTTGTAATCAAGCATATAAAAACTCGATAACAAAATCAACAATAAGGAAGTTAATAATTAAATGAAAAATTTCAAAAATGCAGTTTGGAGAGAAAACGTAACTAAAGTGGTAAATAAAATACAAGAAGAAGACATCAAATTTATAAGATTACAATTCACCGACATAAACGGCATGTTAAAAAATCTTGCAGTAAACTCAAAAAACATTGAAAACATTTTTGAAAACGGACAATCATTTGACGGATCCTCAATCACAGGTTACAGACCAATTGAAGAATCCGACATGACACTATACCCCGACCCAACAACATTTGCAATTCTACCTTGGAGACCAAAAGAAAAAGCCTCCTGCAGATTAATCTGCGACATCTATACACCACAAAACACCCGTTTTGACGCAGATCCACGTTACATCCTAGAAAGAGCAATAGAAAAAGCCCATAAAGCAGGATACAAATACATCTGCGCTCCAGAACTTGAATTTTTCATCGTAAAAGAAGCAGAAAACGGTGGCTTACCCACACCAATCGACCTATCAGGATACTTTGACTTTCACCCAGGCGATCTCACAGACGATCTAAGACGTGACATAGCCGACACCGCAGAAAACTTTGACATAGAAATTGAAATCAGCCACCACGAAGGTGCTTTAGGACAAAACGAAATTGACTTCAAATACGGCGAAGCCCTTGAAACAGCCGACCGTGCAATTACTCTTAAAATGTGCGGAAAAGTCGTAGCTGCAAGAGCAGGATACCTCGCAACATACATGCCAAAACCCTTTCAAGGCATAAACGGTAGCGGCATGCACACCCATCAAAGCCTTTGGAGCACAGATGGAAAAACAAACAAATTCTACTCCGAAAAACCTGAACAATCCTACCTATCAGACATTGCACGCAACTTTATCGGTGGACAACTAGCTCATGGACGAAAAATGTGTGCAATACTTAACAGTTGGCCAAACAGTTTCAAACGGCTAGTACCAGGATATGAAGCTCCAATTTATCTCGCATGGGCACACAAAAATCGTAGTCCCCTTATCCGTGTACCAAATTTCGGTGGCAGAAAAAATGCGGCAAGATGCGAAATCAGATGCCCCGATGGAGCAGGTAATCCATACATGCAGTTTGCAGTACTATTAGCAACAGGCCTTGACGGCATCAAAAACAAAACCAACCCAGGCGAACCAGTAGAACTAAACGTTTACCATATGAGCTATGAAGAACGTAAAGAACGCGGAATTGTTTCACTGCCAGAATCCCTAAAAGAAGCCCTTGACGAATTTGAAACAAGTGAACTTATGAAAGAAACTCTAGGCGAGATAGCATTTGAAAACTTTTTAAAAGAAAAACGCCGTGAATGGGACGCCTACCGTCTACAAGTATCCGAATGGGAAATAAACCGGTACATCAAAAGACTTTAAAACAAAACACGTGTAAAAAAATTTTTTACACATTTTTATATGAATTTTCAATTTTTGCATGTATTTAACTCTCATGTTTTCATAATTATTTTATCGCGGACATACTAAATTTGCATAAACAAACATTATCAAATAAAAACCAGACTTTGGTACTTGCTATTTTTATGCTCTTAAACTAGATATAAACACAACCAAACAACCGAAATACATGAATAAAAATACAAAAAACACATAATTACGCAAATAAAAAAGACAAAATAATAACCAGTACTAAAGGCCACTATATAAAAATTAAATCCTGACAAAAAATGATAACTAAAAACATGTTTTTATTTAAAGCAAAATACACACACTTTTTCACAATATTTTAAATAAAAACCTTTACAAAAAACATACAATTTTTGTTCATAAAATTTTTGCTAAACAAGTTGGATATGTCACGTTTATGTTTTATCACCATACAATATTGAACAAATCCAATTCAAGACACCAATAACAGTTTTTTTAACCCAAAAACCGTTCACAATAAAAACTCAAAAAAAGCGTTTAAAAACATATGTATAACAATTACTAACAAATTTAAACAATCACTTAAAAAGATTAAATATATCCTTACAAAAATAATTTACTAACTAAAGGAAGCACATTTATGCCTACTTTCCAAACTGTACGAGGAATGCGAGATTTACTTTGCGAAGAAGCCCAAACATTTACACACGTTATAGATAATGCCCAAAAAACTGCTTCACTTTTCGGCTTCAAAAAAGTTTTTACACCTCATGTTGAATCTTTAGAACTATTAAACACTAAATCAGGCGATGAAATACGACAAAGAATGTTTATATTCACAGATTTAGGTGGACGAAAAGTTGCTTTACGACCAGAGTTTACAGCTTCCATTGCACGTTTAGCCACAACATCACTAAAAACTGAACCAAAACCGTTGAAAATGTTCTCGGTAGGTACAGTCTACAGATATGATGAACCTCAACGTGGCAGATACAGAGAATTTTGGCAATCAAACTTTGAATTAATAGGATCTAACCAACCTGAAGCAGATACCGAAATTATTTTGCTTACACACAAGTTCATGCAGAACCTTAATCTACAAGGGTATACTTTCAAAATCGGTCACACAGGTATTATACGCAGCATTCTTAGTCAAGACAATATTGACGAAAAAACCCAAAATGCAATACTACAACGTATGGATAAAAAAGAGTATGATTTAGCTCTCAAACTTGTTAATTCAAATAAATGCCGTTGCATATTACAGAGTTTAATTGAACTTAACGGCAAAGATTGGCGTGACACACTTGAACAGATTAACGTTTTAGTATCAAATTATGAAACAGCTAAAGCCGCCGCAAAAAACCTGTTTGAAGTGCTTACATTAGTTACTTCAAGCACAGACATTTCTCTAACTGTTGACCCCTCTTTTGCGCGTGGACTAGAATATTATACTGGAATGATTTTTGAAGTTTACATTCCACAGCTTGAAATTGCTCTTGGTGGTGGAGGAAGATACGACCGATTAATTGAAACTTTTGGCGGAGAACCTACTTCCGCGGTTGGCTGTGCACATGGAATTGACCGAATAGTAATTGCACTACAAACACAAAAAACGTTACCTACTGTTAAAACTTGTAAAGAAGTTATTGTAATCCCTATTTCTGAATCAGTAAAAATTGATGCATTAAAGATTACACAATTGTTACGTGATCAAAATATTCCTGTAGAATATGAGATTATGGGACGTAAAATGGCTAAAGCCTTAGAGGATGCCAATAAACGTGGACTTGATTATGCCGTTATTGTGGGTGAACGAGAACTAAAAGAAGGCACAGTGGTTCTCAAAGATCTTAAAAAACATGAACAAACAACTGTGCCAATAACAAATTTATTTGAAAAAATTAAAAAATAAATTTTTACACGCCCATATAACCCACCATTTTTTCCATCTATTTAATCAATACTTTAACCTAACAACAACCACACACTAAAAACACATAAAACAACACCAAAAAACCATACGCCATAACCAACATACAAATTCTAAAAGATACATTTCCACAACTATTTAAACGACTACAAACATACAAAAATAATAAACCACACCCATTTTAACAACCAAAACACCTAACTAATATAATGACACAAAAAAAATTACACTCCAATTTGTGTATACAAGTTATGGTCACACGGTTTTTTGAGTTATAAAAATTTATAGATATCAACAGTAGTTCCGAAAGTGTTTTGAACCGTTAACATTAACTTGAACCATGCCTTATTGACTATCTGATAAGGAGAGCAATAAAGATGGTCCAAGGCAT
>WRNB01000080.1 GCA_009776805.1 Candidatus Bathycorpusculum grumuli
AAGAGTGGGTTTGAGTGGGATTTGGTGGTTGAGTTGAAAAGTGAGCAAAAAAAGATAAGAGACCTAGTGTATAAAAAAGGCTAAAAAGTTAGGTAATTAGTACAATAGCAAACATGGCAAGCGCAATTGACCGCATAATACCAAACACATAAGACATAGGCACCCCAAGTTGCTGCCCAATAGTCCCCCCACCACTACTACCCGGCGTAGCTATCAAAGGCAACTCTAACAGGTAGGAGTAGATTCCTTCAGGACCACCAATAATAACATCAAACAGTGTGGACATTATTACTGGCGTTGCGAGGTATATGACAAGCATGGTGATGGTGAAAAAAGCTATGAGAATTCCAGCATCCACACCCAACAATGCTCGTTTAGACCTCAATCTACCAATTATTTCTTGGAATTTTTTGCCGATGTGTTTCTGCCAGAACTGAAATTTCAAGTATTACACCTAAATAAAAAGGGTGCCAGACATTTTAAAAGCAAGAACACACAATTTAACAGAGTTACTTAAGCAAATGTTTAGAAGGAAAATGTTTCTTATTTTGGTGTTTGTGTGTATGTGTGGGTGTTAGAGTTCGAGTATTTTTTCGATAATGTCAAGTTTTTGGGGGTTAAGGGATATTTGTTTTTCATAGCTTGTGGGATGTTGGTTTATTATTTGTTGTTTTAATAGCTGTTGGAGTTCTTTTTTTGCTTGTCCTCTGAGGTGTTTGGGAAAATTTTTGGGTATGTTTTCTTCACTTGTATGTTTTGCACCTATGTATCCGTGGATGTAGAGTTTTTGTATGATTTGTTTTTGCATCAAAGTTATTGGAGGCACTATTTTCACTTAGTGACTATTATGTCTACATAATTGTATAAATGTTGCGACACCACACAATTATAGTGACAAAAAAGATACAACAACATGCCAAAAATAACATTTAAATAGGATAAACTGATAACATCTAACACGTGAAAAAAATGCCAAAAAAAATAAACACACAAAACCCAACCCCACACCAACAACTCTTCAAATCCACCACAGCAAAAATAATCGACCACTTCCTAACATTCAACACCTACGAATACTCAAAAACAGAAATCGCACAAGCCACACAAACCTCCCTACGAACAATAATACGCGAACTACCAAACCTCGAAAACAATGGCATAATCATCCACACACGAAGCATAGGACAAGCCGAAATGTACCAAACAAACAACCAAAACCCCATAATCAAACACCTACAAAAAACCCAACTCTTAATAGCACAAAACCTCAACAACCAAACAAAACAACAACCACAACCACTACTGCTGTCACATCAAGAAATAAAAAAGCAAACAGTAATAACAAAACAGCCCGTTTTAACTGTTCAAACCTAATCTTTCAGGTCACATCACCAAAGTTTATTGTTTTACTCGTATCATATGCACGATAAAGCTCAAAATTATTGCAACAATTACAATAACTACCAGATATGTTGTAACTTGATTGAAGGGAATTTCCCATTTAGGTGCAGAGTATGGTTGAACTGCAATAATTTGATGAAAAACTGTGCCCCATACATTTGTGGCTTCTACATAAAGTAAAGCGTTTCCTTGCTGTGTTAGTGCGGTTGTAGCCTTGTCTTTTTGTATGGCGATTTGGGTTTGTCCTTGAAAACCTAGAATGCCTTCTAGTATTGTACTGTAGCCTGTGTAGTACTGGATGAATTGTTCATGTTCAGGTGGCATTTGTACTTGTTCTTGAGGTATCGTTAGTTCAAGTGATTTGAGGGGTTTAAGGTTTAGTTGCTCTTTGGGGAGGGTGTTCGCGTTTTCATTGGGCAGGTTTGTTATTTGGTAGACTGTTATGTTGGTTAAGCCGCCGAGTTCTTTTGGCGCGTCTAGTTGTAGTATTGTGTTTTGGGTGCTGTCTGAAAAAACTGTTGTTTGCAGGGGTGAGTTTGGGTCAAAGTTTAGGGGCAAATTGTAGGTGTTGTTTGTTTGAAAGTTTATTTGTACTGTTTTTTGCAGGGTAACTTTTTGTTGGTTACCTGCTTGTATATTGAGGTTGTAGTACAGTGGACTGGTGCGCTTCAAATTCGCCTCAATAGAACCTATGCCTATAAACCTTTGAATGCCCGAATCATACAGATCCTCCAAAGCCATTTGTAGAGCTACTGGGTCGGTGGTTTGTTCTTCCAAATTTGAACGCAAAATATCGGTGGTAGTTATGTTTAATGCGGATTCAAAGGTGATGTCTATGGTGATTGTGTTATCTATGCTCCAGTTTTGAAGGTTTGAATCCCATTTGTAGGCTGTTGTATTAATTGGTTTATCAAAAAATTCATATTCACAGGTAAAGTTCGCCTCAAAAAATTTTGGTGTACCAAATATGTCACAACCAATTGACAAACTGTAGACGAGATTGTTGGTAAAGTTTTGATTGACAAGTTCTTTGGTTACTATTGGGTTTAGTTGGTATTGAAGTTTAGCGTAACGTTGCTGTGATGTAAAATAGTTAGGTGCGTTGTTTAGGTTTGTTAGAGTTTGATCTTTAGTTACGCTTGTGTCTTTGGCGATTTGTTCTAAATCTTTGTTGTGGGTGTACATGGCTGTTACTGTGTTTCCGAAAGGTGTGGTGGTGAGAGTTCCGTTTTTAGAGTTGATTTGGTCTAATAGTTGATTTTGCAAATCCTCCTGAGCCATACTTTGATTAGCAGGTATGTTTGGGTTTATTTGGGGTGGGAAGGTGATGCTGGCTTGCCACTCAAACCGCTCGTTCTCATTTACATGTAAAGTTTGGGTCCAAAGGTAGGTGTGGTTGGTGTTGGTTTCCCAAAAAAATGTTTTTGGTAACTCTTCATTAGTGAAATTTTGGCCATCAACAATAAGCACAGTTTGACTATTTTTTGTGTCTATGCCCTGAGTTAAAAATTGGGTATTTGAGGTTTGATTAAGAAAACTAGATATTGTAAGATCAGGCGTTAAGGTTTGTTGTAGGTTATCCATTTCAGGTGTTTTTTGTGCGTAGCCTGTCCAGGTGTAGTTGTCGATTATGGCGCGTTGATCTAAGTTGTAGTCTGGCCCATTACCCTCGTAACGTATGATTATGGCAAAGGGCATATCATAACTCGAAGCGTTACTCGTGGGAATTGTGTATGTAAGGGTTTGGGTGAAGTGGGGATCATAAGCTACAACCTGAACAGCAGCAGCCACTGTGGCTTCATGTATTACAGATTCATTGTCACCTGTAATGTGGCTGCCATAGGCGGTTAGGTAGATAGTGTATGTTCCAACAGACGCTGAAGGCAATATTTCAAAAGAACAAATTCCACTTGGGGAGTTAAAGTCTGTGCTGTTAAACATGTTAAAAACCTCAGAATCATAACTAAACTCTATCCCTTCAAAATCAACATCATTTACTAATTCGATGTTGTAGATTATCCCAAAGCGGTCGCAGGGATAAAACGTGCCATCCTCATTCACCGCAGGTTCACCATACTTATCTAAAAGCGGTTCAACAACCAAATCAACCCTAATTTCATCCTGTAGAGTGTTCTGAGCATATAGTTCAGAGAAAAGAGGAAACACAAAACTACAAGTTAAGAGAAGTAGTAAAAAAACTAAACTTTTAGAGTTAACTCTATGCCAGCGCAAACTATTTTTACAAATTAGCCTAAAATGGTTTTTACCTGGGGTTTTCTTTTGCTGCAAGAATTACCCTCCTTAATGTTTCAGGATTTTTTATCCCTGTAAGAACAAGATTGTTGCAAGAGACGCAGGTGCAGTGAAGTGTTACTGTGCCAAAATGAAAAAGCCTACCCAAAACCCCATAACTAACCGTAACATGTCCAACCTTGCTAAACGCAAGCACAGACAACTTGTAGGGTAAGTGCTGCTCACTACAAACCCCATAACCAAAAACACAATAAATGGTAGAGTTTGCTCTCTTCACCACAACACCCAAAATCAATACGGCTATAGCTAACTCAAAAACAGGCACAAAGAAAAAACCACTCCAACCAACAACCACTAACATCAAAGTAAGACACCCAATAACTATTAATACCAAGCCATTAAACAAACTTGGAAAGGATAACACCGTAGGTTTTTGTGACCAAAGACAAACATTATTACTATTAGTATTGTTCAATTGTTACACCAAAAAATATGCATATAGAACTTTAAAAAACCCCTGTTCTATGCGTTTTTATACTAACTGCGTATCAGATTCAGACAGGTTTTTGTTTTTAAAATTATGGTACTGATTAGAATTGATACAAATGAATACAGCAGAGAACACAAGTAGTGGTGGTGATGGTTGTGGTTGTTGGGTTGAGGTTAGGCCGCTTATTACATCCGAGTTGGAAACAGCAAATTTTGTGTCTGTTTTAGATGCGCTCTACAATTTGGCTAAACCGTATCGTTTTCTAATTGCAGACACCAAAAACAGCGAAGGCAGTGAGCAACATCAACTGGTCCGATTCTACTTCCAGTTTTCTGATGAGCAAACTCGAAAGCAAATGTCAAACATTATCCGTGCCCTAATAGATGTCGAAGTAGTAGCCGCTACACCCCCAACACAACAATACAACTTTAGCATTGATTTGGAACTCTCAAAAAACTATGCCCTACCCATAACAAATACTGAGAAACAAAAAGACACCCAAGCAAACATTATAGATCGCATTGTTGCGTCTCTTGCAGGCACAGACACATGTATTGAAATTACCACCATAGCCGATCCCAACGCCGCCCTTGGCATACAAAAATTTGTGTATGAAAAAATGTCTCACAAACAAAGCGTAAGCAAGACCTTTTTGGATTCTTTTACAGATTTTATAGGAACCGCCGCAGGAAAAACCATACAAAACGAGAAGTCTAAAGGAAAGCCCACCCCCTACAAAATAGACCCATGGGTTAAAGAGTGTATAAAATATGCAGAGACTAAACTCTCAAGCAGCCTCTTCACCTGCCAAATAGTCATACACGGCAATTCCCTAAAGGATATACAAGCAGTTAAAAACGCATTACCTGCGGCGATGAATCGTTTTCGAGGGTTTAAAACAAACAAAAACAAACCCCACCAACAAACAAGTGCTCTTCGCAAACCCTCACGATACAAACTACGAAACAATGTCCTCTGCCACCTATGGTGGATTGTACCCCTAAGCACTCTTTTGATTGCAGGTCTTCTGGGCTTATTTAACCCTCTAAAGGTTATCTCTTCAGGAAATAGTTTGGATTTGGTGCTTCTTGTCTTAACTGGTTTTTTTGCAGTTTGTTTGTTTATGCTTTTTAGAAAGCGTCAACCCATTGTACTTAGTGCTTACGAGTTAGCGCAGATAGTAGGATTACCTTTAGCCGTAGAAAAACTGCCAATCGCACTGGGCAAAGTACCCATCTCAAGAATGCAATTAGACATAGACCAGATAAACGATGAAGAACCAAAAAACAACCGCTTAATTGCCATAACTGAAGACGAATAAGGATCAGTTCAAAAATAACTTGGTCAAGTTAACGGTAGAATACCATAATGGTGTAAATAGTTCAAGTTATTCATTAACTGATCCTAACCTCTCTTAATTTTTTTAAAATTCCCAACCTTTAAGAGCGATGTAACATGCAGATGTTATCGTGTGTGCAGTTTGTTTTCACGTTAAGCTGTTCGAACTGAAATCCCAAGTTATCTCTTTTATTGTTTATCGATAATACAGGATGTGAACATATTTTAGTCCATAACAAACATAACTAATTATACATGGCAGCGTCAAATTATTTGAAAACACTGAAAAATCAACATAAAAATACGTTAGACCAAAACAGAATCAACAATTTTTCGCACTGATGTCGGTTTTTGTCGCTTTGAATGATAAAAAAAACAAAATAGCAATATCAACCACAAAAATAACACCTACACAAACATAAACAGCTACATCATTCACACACTAAACTCACTAAACAGATTACCCTTTATTTACAGAGTATCTTGGTATATTCTGCAAAATTTGATTCGAGAGATCCCGTAAATCCATTGGATAAACCGTTAACTCCATTAGGCAACCCATCACTATCAATAGATGACATCCGTCAAAGTCATGAAACACATCATAGCATTAACGTCACACTATCACCATACTAGCAGTGTTGCCTGAAATCACCCTGCTGTAGCTACAAAAAATTCTACGACACGGGTGTTGTATATACCCCAACCTATTCAGCCACATTAGTAGTGACTGCACTATTATCATTTAAAATAGGCACCAGTGTTCACACCGCAACTGACAAAAATCAGTGCACAATATAGGGGTTAGTGTTGTTTCTGCTTTTTTTGAATTTAAATGTCAAATATGTCCCGATTAGCCCTAATGTGACTGAAAAAGAGATGACAAATATATATAGAAATTCTTTAAATAAAATCCTGTTTAGGAAAAAACCAAAAACAGGATGTGCTTTAAAATTATAATAGAACATTAACTCGTAACTTGCGGTGACGAATCCTGTTATAGCAACTACTACACACATTATGGTTAAAATACGCCTTTTTTTGTTTGTTTGAGGATTAAAGCTACTGCATTTGTTAAGAATATAATAACCTATAGGTACGTTAACAGTAGCGGCAAAAAAGTACACTATAATTCTTATATAATATGGCACAGCATTATCTATTTTGTGGTAATATTCCGCCATTATGAATAGTAATGCGGTAATTATGAAGAAGAGGGGTAACCAAATTTTCAGAGACAAAAGTTGCATGCGTATTGGTTTTCGTTTACGCTGTGTTTGTGATTGATTTCTATACGAATCATTAAATGCCATACCATTTTTGTGGCTTTCATGGTTAATTATGTTTAGGTTTAATTTAGACATTTTTATGCGTCTCCATTGTTAGTTGATGTTGGTTTTCTTCTCAAAAAATATGGGTGGTTTATAATGCTAATGAGTTGCATTATGTTGATACATGAATGGAGTCTACATATACACTAGCACTCCAACCTACGTCGTCAAGGGCACTAACTCCAACATATCTAAAGTTACTAGCTGACCCACAGAAAATAAGCCCCGGAGTTTCATTAAGAATATAACCATCACCTATAGTAGTCCAGCTAACGCCATTATTCGATACGTAAATTTTTACGTGACTATAGTATCCAATGCCAGTATTTGCCCAAAGATAAACTCCGCCACTTGCCTGCCTATTGAGTTCCGTTACGACAAATGCGTAGTCACCATAGTTTCCAGCGTGAAGTTCTGCGAACTGCCCATCAAGTTGACTGCCTAACAAATTATTGATGTTATTAATGAAGCCAGCACCAGTATAGCCGTATGCATAACTATATATCGATGTAGGATAAGCTGTATACCCGATATACATAGTTCCCTGACCATAAACAACCATATTACCCGTGCCTGTACCCGTATAAAATACGCAGTTGTCAAAGGTTTTACCCCAGACCGTTTGTGCCGCAAAGTTTAAAGAGTTATGTAGATCAAAACCGCGATATAATGCATTGATATAGAATTCACGCAAAAACGCATCACCAGCCTTGTTCACTTTGCCATGTTCAGCATTAAGATATGGTGCTAAATTATTCCATCCTATGAATGCTTGACCACTATAATCAGGAGAAGTATAACCATTAGAGCTAAGCGAAGTAGTATGTAGCCAAGCGTTAGGCATACCGTTTATGTTGTTACCTTGTTCACACGACCAAATGACTGCAACTTTTCTATGTCCGATGCTTTGTGAGACCGAATTGGTATAGATGTCTGATGCGGAAACCCAGTTGCCATCCTTGTCATATATTTCATAGTTCTTAGTGAAAATACCTGTTTCCTGTCCGTGTCCTATGTGAAAGACGATAGAGCCTAGCTCTCCATGGTCATAAGCTGCAGTGTACATGTTACTTCTAGTAGTGCCTGAGTCATACCAATTATAGGCAGTATAACCAACACCTGAACACCAACTAGTTAAATCATCTGCAAAGTTGTTATCACAAATTACTTCAGCGGGGTCTACACCGTATGGTGAACCGAGGATTGATGCTGGAGCCGCTGAGACAGGTTGAGCTACTACCAGAGTGCATAAAGATACAGCAAGTAAAATTCCGCCAACTTTGAAAATGAAATACCGCGGTTTTATGTTTGAGCTTTTTGTTCGTTTATACGCAACTACGCCAATAGCTGCTACGGTTGTTATTAACGCTAATGTTAGCACATACTGATATGAAGACCACGTTATGTTATTTTGTAGTAGCTGATAAGTTCCTTGGGCACCGTGGCTGTGAATTTGTCCAGAATCACCCCATAGTAGAACACTATAGCCATAAATGTCTTCTTTGTTAGAGTTATCAAAGGCGGCACTTACTGTCCATTGGGGATAAACCAAGAATTTGTCGCCTCTATCACTGTAATAGTCGGAAACGTACACGAGTTCTGCGTCTATGGACTTAACTGTTCGATCATTCACATCAGCATACTCTGTTATAAGTGGTAGTGAAAGATCAATTGCGTCTTTCTCTGTCAAGTTAATTTTTGTTGTTGCAACCTTATACACCCCTAGATTATCTATAAAAGAAGTTAGTAGCCCTGTTTCTGTAAATGTTACCTGAACTGATAATGTAGACGCTGTGAGGTCACCTATTTTCTGATACCAAATTAATTCTACAGACTTTCCTTGATTGTCTGTTTCTTTTGAGTAATCCGCTGTTAGCAATAATTTTTCGTTATCTACCAATGTTTGTGTTTGTGTTTGTAGAGATTCTGGGACTATTTGGACTAAATCTGTGCAGTAATCTGCTTTGAAATTAGTTCTATATAGATTTAAAGCATTTTTACTGGCAACCAAGTAATCGTTGTCACTTAAAGATGGGCCTTTGATGGTGCCTGCGGCTATATTGAGGTCGTAGAATCGAATTTTTCCTTCAATTATAACCATTGCAATGTTTAATGTTGTTTGGTCGTTGCTTAATGTAGCACTTATTGCTGTTTGAGTTTTCTGAGAACCGTTTATTTCTTCGGGTAATACACGAAATTGATCTATGACATAATTGTTTGTGTCAAGTCCAACGACTTTGTTTAGAAAATTCCAGAATAATTGTTGTTCTTCAAAAGTCTGAACAAGTGTAAGCGAAGTAGTGGGTATTGTGCTGTTGTTAATGGCCTCTGAATTTGTGGGAGGATTTAGGGGAGGTGAAGGTCTGGGAAAATTAGATGTTGATGTTGAAAGAGCTGGTTGTGTGTTGAAAGCAATCAAAGATAGTAACAAAATTGTTATACTAAGAGTTATAAATTTTTTATTCATTTTTATCACTCAATATCTGATGTCTATGTATAGACATTATTAGTATTTATTTTATATGTTATCTGATTTAGTAATACATAAACGATTAGAATGTAGTAAAGTAATATGTAGACAGTTGTTTTTCTATGTTATTAAACTGTACAGTAACCTGAATTTTCGGTGTTACAACATTTTTAAGTCATAAAATAGTCAATTACGTACCTACACTTTTTAGAATAAAGAAACTTTTTGTTCTCCTTTAAAATCCCCACAACCTATAAGGATGATGAAAAATGTTACAGTTGTTGTGGGTTCCGTTTGTCTTTACGTTAGTTATTTTAGTTTATACTGCTATTCTTGATTTTAGAAAACGAGAAGTGTCTAATCTTGTGTGGATTTTTGCCTACCCTATAGGGTGCACAATAACCATTACCTATTTAGCGTTTAACTTGTTAAATATGCAGACTGTTTTAGTTTCTTTTGGTGTTTCACTAGTTTTAGGTTTTATTTTGCTTTACACAGGTTACTATGGCGCTTAACCTGACCCACAATTTCCCAAAGTTAAATAAGAGAAAACAACATACATACAATAACGAAGGCACACACATTGAACCAAAAAACCAACAACTGGATA
>WRNB01000081.1 GCA_009776805.1 Candidatus Bathycorpusculum grumuli
TGTTTTTTGATTTGTGTGTGGCGGTATTGTTGTTTTTTCAAAATTTTTTAGGATGTTTTGTTGGTTATTTTGTGTACGCTAAAAAACTGCAAAATTCAGGTGTTATATAATAATTTAAATATACATTAAATGTTTGTTTTTATTGTTGTTTTAATGTTTTTATTGATGTGGTTGTGTTGTTTTTGTGTTTTTATATATCTTTTGATTATTTAGTCGTGTGTTTTAGTTTTAGTGTGCAAAAATAATAAGTTATTTAGTTGAACCATTTGTCCAGTGATGTTTTACCTTTTTGCTTTTTATTTCCAGCATCCATACGATCAAGAGCTTTTTGAATACGTTCTTCTGAAAACTCTTTTTCTCCACAGAGAAAGTCAATAATGCTTTGGGTGTTAGAGCTTTTCCATTCAATTTTATAATTATCTGCAACTTTTGGTTGTAGAAATATATCTCTGATTTTGGCAGGCTCAACTGGAAATGTAGCATTTTTGATGTACGGCAATGCCCTTTCTAAGGTACCATGTTCTTTTATTAGCTTAAGTGCTGTTTTTGGGCCTAATCCTTTAATACCATCTGGGTTAAAGTCTGTACCAATTAAAATTCCAACATCAATTAATTGTTCATAACTTAATTTACAAAAATTTAATGTTTTAGATAATTCTGCAACTTCAGGTGTAATTTCAACATAAATATTTTTACCAGGTATTTTACGTTTGCCTGATATTGTAACATTACGCAACAGTTTAGGTGCTCCAAAAAGTAAACTGTCATAATCTTGGCTTGTACAATAATCTGCATCTCCCTTTTTAGTCATATATGCCGCTTGAGCTTCACCTTCCCCTAAAGCTTGAACCCATGGTAACCCCATTAACTCTAACAACTTTATACAATCATCCAACATGTAATCTTTCATAGTTGTGGCTGCTTGAGCATATTTACGCATCATAACTGTATCACCAACTGTAGCGGCTTTTTCGTATTCTGTTACAGCTTGAACTTTAATTTGTTTTCGACGTTCAATTTCTGTAGCTTTAAGTGCCGGAGACTCACCATCAAAAATGTAAACTGGTTTTATACCTCTCTCTACCAAGTTACCTGTACGATAGAACAATCCACTTAAATGACTTGTGATTTTTCCTGTACTGTCTTTAAGTGGAGTGCCATCTGGCTGTCGAATACTGCTTAAAAATTGATAAATAGCATTATATGCATCTATAGCAATTATTTTACCACTTAAATCTTCAAGTTTTACAGGAGTTTTCGGTATTAAATCTTTAAAGTTAACGCCCAAAATGGACACCACTTAGACATAAAGTAAAAAATAACTAATAAATTTACTCACAAACTCTTCAACCAAAAATAAGGATAACCTTATCGTAGAGCACAAAAATTGTTACAAGCATCAAAAATTCAAATACAAACACATTTTTTAAGGCTGTCAAATTTTTTAAATGTGTAGCTCATTATTAGTTGTATTAAACCCAAAAACATGTGATTTTTTAAGCATAGCAGTTATAAGGAACCCTTACGTTAAAAACCGCAAAGAAGTGTAGCTGTCATGACAGAACGAAATGAATTATCAATGGTAACCTGCACAAGTTGTGGAAAACCAATCGCGCCAGGATCAGAATCAACAAAGTTTTTGTGTCCAAATTGTGGTGAAATGCAAATTAAACGTGATGGAAAATGTCGCAAATTTGGGCGTATTTACAAGTGTCCAAAATGTGGTTTCCAAGGACCCTAAATTAAATGGTGAATTTTGATGGGTGCTATCCTTGTAACGTACAAAGTTTTCCCTGAAGATATATTGAAAAATTTTGAATCTCTGAAATCTGAAATAATAAAAATTCTGCCTGATGCCTCTAAAATTGAAGGTTGGGGTGAAGAACCAATCGCCTTTGGTTTAGTTGCGTTGCTAGTTCAGGTACGATTCCCTGAAGATGTTATGGGACTTGTTGATGAATTTGAAGTTGCAATGAGTAAAATTCAAGGTGTAAGTCAAGTTCAAACATTCCAAATCCGCAGAACAAGTAAAGATTTTTAACTTTGTTATCCTTTACTTTTCTTCTACTCTTTATTTTAAACGTGTTATTTGTTATTACCAAAATATGCTTAGGTAAAAATTTATTTGATTAAACGAGGTATATATTTTGTCTAATTTAATTAATAGTTGTGAATATTTAAACGTTGACAAAACCTGTATTACCTTTAGTGAAAACTTGACAAAAAGCAGTCGTCAACAAAAATGTAAAAATAGTCAAAAAACTATTTGTTGTTATCTCTGCAATATTCGTCTACAATGTGTTATTAGTTGTAAATATTTAGGACAATCTGAAAACTATGCAGAATCAACATCTATGCCTGAAAACACACAAACTATTGGAAAAGACGTTAAAACTGAGTTGTTACCCTTTAAAGATGTTCCAGTCACTTTTTGTTTTTCTTGTAATGTTGAAATGGTGTGGGCTACAACTCAGTTTGTTGTAGACAATTGGCATGGCAATAAACCTCAGTTTATTGGTGATAAAACGTTACCTGTTACAGTGTTTTTATGTACCAAATGTGGTAAAATTGAGTTTATAGCAAATTTAAACAAAAAAGAGGTAGATAAGAATGGTTCACCGTAGAGTTCGTGGTGGGAAATTCAAAATTAAGTATGTGGAAAAAGCTTGTCCAGTAGAGTTAGGACAAGAAATGGATGTAACTATAATTGATTTAGCACCAAATGGTGATGGACGATTAATTATTCGAGGTTACAATATACTTGTGCCCAAAGCTAAACCTCGTGACACCGTAAAAATCAAAATAATTAGTGTTGATGAAACACATGCTGTTGGTCAAATAATTTTGTAAAATAACATAACGTGGTTTTGTTGGATAAGTTTATGTTTTTATGTTGAAATGTCAAGTTAACTGGTTGGTAGGTATTAATTTAGGCGTTATTTGTTTAGTATGGGGTGCAATATTTTTTTGTTGTTAAAAAAGTGTTTGTTGCTTGTTTATATAGTCTGTTAACGGGGTGTTTTCGGTTGGATAGTCCGCGACGCCTAGTATGTATGTTGGGTGTTTTTCTAACTCGATTTCGCTGGTGTAGAGTGTTTTGTTGAAGGATATGTTTATGTTTGTTTTTGTAAGTGTTATTTCTTTGAGTTTCATGTTTCTTTGTGTATTATTTTGTGTTATGTATGTGGTAATTAGAATTATTTGATGTTTTTTTGCGAAACTTGATAGGTAATTGAGAATTTGACTGTAAACTTTTTGAGCTTCTTCTTCTGGAATGTTTTCATCTAGAAACGGTTTGGCGATATCTGAGATAATTATTATTTTTGTGTTAAATTTTTTTATTGTCTCTTCTAGTTTTTCTGTTATTAGGGATGTTAATTGATATGCAGTGTATGTTTGTGTGATGTGAATGTTTTTAAGTGTTTTACGTGGATCGAGCCCGTGTTGTTGTGCTGTTTGTGTTATTTTGTGTTGCCTGAAAGTATTTCCTGCGTCGATAAAGTTTACGTTGCTTGCGAGTCCTCCTTGTTGTTTTGGTATTTGGGCGCGTATGCATATTCTTGTGGTAAGTGATGTTATTAGTTTTGATGAACCGTAGAAAACTGCAAAGTCTCCTAATTTAAAGCTTGGAAAAAGTTGGTCGATTTCTGGTATGTTTAGAGTTAGGTGTGTTGTTGGTTGTTGTGTTATTGTTATTGTTGGTTTTATGAGGAGTTTTTGTGTTAACATTTTTGTATGCCTTTCTTGTTGGCATTTGGTGTTTTTGGTTATTTAAGGTATCTTTGAAACGACATTTTGGGACAGGGGAGGGGTCAGTTAAAGTGAAAGTGAATTTTTGTTAAATTTGTGTGATAAAAACATGTTTTTAAGTGACTTGTTTGTTTTTTTTGTTTGTTTGCATTTGTTGGTCAGTGTTGTTTGACGTTTCTCACTGCTTTTAGCTCAAAGCCGTCGCCTCACATCATCCCGTATATGTTGATTGATTGTGTTAGATTTAATGATTTTGTGTGTTTTACCGGTTCGTAATTGAGAAATAATAGTGCAGAAGTCTTTTTTCTATGTTTTTTTTGGTATTTTTTAACGACATTTGTCGAATCTAAATATTTAAAATTGGTTATTGGCTGTTTGAATATTAGCTGCGTGTTGATGGAGGTGAACGAGAGAAATGTTGATGTACCGTATTGATGAGGATGAAGAGTGGGAAGAAGGTGAAGATGAAGAGTGGGAAGAAGAAGAATGGTAAATTACCTATTTTTCTTTAGTTAAAATTTTCTTTTCTTCAATTTCTTTTATGTTGATGGTTGTTTTGATTTGTGTATTGTTTGTGATGTTTGTTTAGGTATGGTTTATTATTGTCTTTTTCGTTTTTTGTTTTTGCTATGACAAGAATTGCTGTTTTAAATCAAGATAGGTGCAAAGTTAAGAAGTGTAATCAGTTATGCGTGAGTTTCTGCCCAATGGTGAGAAGTCGTGTTGAGGCTGTACGTGTTGAGGGTGATAAAGCTGTTATTTCTGAAGTACTTTGTAGTGGCTGTGGAATTTGTGTTAAAAAATGTCCTTTTGGCGCAATAAGTATTGTTAACTTACCTAATGAGTTGGATGCTGATTGTAGTCATCGATTTGGTGAAAATAGTTTTAAACTTTTTCGGTTACCCATGCCTTCAGCTGGTACTGTTCTTGGTCTGTTAGGACAAAATGGTATAGGTAAAAGTACTACTCTTAAAGTGTTTTCAGGCGATATTAAACCTAATCTTGGTCGCTTTGATGATCCACCTAAATGGAGTGAACTGGTTCAATATTATCGAGGATCATCTCTTCAGGATTACTTCCAAAAGTTAAGTGAGAAAAAAATCAAAGTTAGCAGTAAACCTCAATATGTTGACAAAATTCCAAAAGCTGTTACTGGCAGAGCTGGTGATTTGTTAGAAAAAGTAGATGAACGAGGAGTTCTTGATGAGCTTGCTGACACGTTAGAATTGCGTAAAATTTGGGACCGCGCTTTAGATGTGTTAAGTGGCGGTGAACTTCAACGTGTTGCGGTTGCAGCTGCATTAAGTCGTGATGCGGATGTTTATCTTTTTGACGAACCATCAAGTTATCTTGATGTTAAGCAACGTCTTATAGTTGCGCAGGCTATACGTGTATTGAAAGAACAACAGAAAACTATTATTGTTGCTGAACATGATTTGGCAATTATAGATTATTTGTCTGACCAAATCTGTGTTTTTTATGGTGAACCTAGTGTTTATGGAGTTGTCTCCCATGTTCATGGTGTACGAACGGGTATTAACATTTATTTGCAAGGGTATATTCCTGATGAAAACATAAAATTCCGTAAGGAATCTATTGTTTTTCAGGAAAGACCACCTACAGCTGGTATGAATTTTAATGCACCATTGTTTAAGTGGGATGCATTTAAGAAAACTTTTCAAGGCTTTACCTTAAAAGCCGAACCTGGTGAGATACGAGGCGGTGAAATAGTTGGCATTTTAGGACCAAATGGTATTGGAAAAACCACTTTTGTAAAAATTTTAGCAGGTTTAGAGGAAACTGATGATAAACGTAAATTTGGAGAGTTAACTGTCAGTTATAAACCACAGTATATAGCTCCTGATTATCCTGGTACAGTGCAGGAATTGTTGATGAATGTAGCTAAAGAGAATTTTGCTTCCTCTTGGTATAAGACAGAAATTGCTCAACCGCTGCGATTGCATGTTCTTATGGATCGAAATGTGATGGAGCTTAGTGGTGGTGAGCTTCAAAAAGTTGCGATTGCTGCATGTCTTAGTCGCAAAACTGATTTGTATATGCTTGATGAACCTAGTGCTTATTTAGATGTTGAAGAACGTTTGAATATGGCGAAAACTTTACGTCGCGTGGTTGAAGCTCATGGTATTCCAGCGTTTGTGGTTGAACATGATGTTGTAACTCAGGATTTTATTGCTGATCGTTTAATGGTTTTTAATGGTGAATCTGGTGTTTCTGGTACTGCAAGTACACCTGCTTCATTGCGTGAGGGTATGAACATGTTTCTCAAAAAAATGAACATTACCTTTAGACGTGATTCTACAACTTTACGGCCACGTGTAAATAAGGAAAATTCACAGATGGATGAATTTCAGAAAAGTATTGGTGAATACTATTACACAAAAATTGTAAAGACTGATGATGATAAAATGGATGATGATGCACTAAAGAAAAAATCTAAATAATTTTTTTGTGTTAAATTTATTTTGTCGTGCGTGTTTAGTTATTGTTTTGCTTGTTAATTTTGAAACAAGACTGTTTTACTGCCGAAACATAAAATAAGTGGAGAACAAAAATTATAGCGTCTTGAGGATACAAGCATTGTCATCTTTCATTGAAGATTTAATTGCGCGTAAAGTTTTCAATAGTCGTGGAGAAGTAACTATAGAAGTTGATGTGGTAACTTCCTCTGGATTTGGACGAGTTTCTGCTCCTGCCGGGAAAAGTCGTGGAAAAACTGAAGTAATGTATTACCCACAAGGTGGTATTGATGCGGCTATTAAACGGGTTGAAGAGGTTATTGCTCCTGAGCTTGCAGGGTTAAATGCTGACTCTCAGGAAGAAATAGATGAAACTCTACATGAACTTGATGGTGGTACTTCAAATTTTAAAAATATTGGTGGTAATACTGCGTTTGCTATTTCTTTAGCTAACGCGGAAGCTGCTGCTGATTCTCATGGGCAACTTTTGTTCCAGTTTCTTGGTGGTAATGCAGCTACAAGTTTGCCTTATCCACTTGGGAATTGTATAAGTGGTGGTCAGCATGCTTATGGTAAATCGCCTGATATTCAGGAATATTTGGTGCTTCCTCACGGTGCAGACAGTTTTTTTGAAGCAGCATCTGCTAATGCTCAGGTTCACAAGCGAATTGGTGAGGTTTTAAGAAAGAAAAGCAGCACTTTTAATGGTGGGAAAAGTGATGAGGGTGCTTGGATTTCTAATATTGATACTATTAGTGCGTTTGATGTTATTGCTAAAGTTTGTGAAGAAGTTGGTAATGAGCTTGATTTTGAATGTGGGTTTGGTATTGATGTTGCTGCTTCCACTTTATGGAGTGAGAAAGAGGAAAAATATGTTTATGCGAATGATGGTGTGAAGCGTGATTCAGGTGAACAACTTGAATTTATGAAGGAATTAATTGAGAAATATCGTCTTTCTTATGTGGAAGACGCGTTTTACGAAGATGATTTTCAAAGTTTTGCAGAGTTAACTCGTAAAACTAGAAATTGTTTGATTTGTGGAGACGATTTGTTCACAACTAGTACTGAAAGGTTAAATAATGGGATAAAGATTAACGCTGGAAACGCAGTCATCATTAAAGTTAACCAGATAGGAACGTTGAGTGATGCAGTTAAAACTATTGAGGCTGCTCAATGGTGTGGGTATAGTCCTGTAGTTTCTCATCGTTCTGGTGATACCTGTGATTGGCATATAGCTCATTTAGCTGTAGCTTATAAGTGTCCAATCATTAAGACAGGTGTAGTGGAGGGTGCAAGAATCGCAAAACTCAATGAGCTTGCGAGGATTGAGCATTACCTTGGTGATAGGGCTAAAATGGCAAGCTTAAAAATACGGTAACAGAGGTATAAAAATTGGCAGAAGACCAAATTAAAGAAAATCAACCAGTTGAAAATCAACCAGAGACTGAAGAAGAACCTCTGGCTGCAAATAATGTAGAGGAAACCATTGCAGAAGAATCAATGACCGAAGAAATCGTTACATGCGAAGATGCAATGGAAGAATCTGTAACTACTGAGTCTAAAGAAGAATTTATAGAACCTGAAACTGAAGTTGAAGAAGACGTTGAATTTGAAGACGAAGAATTTATAGAGGATGAAATAGAGCTAGACACAGTAGATGTCACAACTGAAGAAGAAAAAACACCTGATAATCAACCTGTAGAAGAATTATTACTTCCACGAGACACATTACTTTCAGCAGGCATCCATATTGGTACCCGCATGAAAACTTTAGACATGGAATCTTTCATTTACCGTGTACGCCCTGACGGCTTATTTGTCTTAGACGTTAAAAAAACTGACGAAAGAATTAGAACCGCCGCTAAATTCCTTGCAAGATACGAAAAAGCAAAAGTTGCAGTTGCAGCAACAAGACTGTACGCACATGAACCAGTTAAAAAATTCTGCGAAGTAACAGGTTCAACCCCAATCATAGGCCGTTTCATCCCTGGACAATTATCAAATCCACAATACAGCCACAGAATTGACCCAGAAATAATAGTCGTTTCAGACCCACGTGCAGACGCACAAGCAGTAAAAGAAGCCTCAAAAGTAGGTATACCAATTGTTGCACTCTGCAGTACTGACAATGAATTTGCAGGTGTTGACTTTGTTATCCCAACAAACAACAAAGGCAGACGCGCACTAGCCGTAATCTTTTGGTTACTTGCAAGACAAATACTACGCGAACGCGGAGAAATCGGCATAGACAAAGACCCACAGGTAACAATTGAAGACTTTGAAGCAAAAGTCACTAGAGCTGAGGAGGATGACACCTAATCAGGTGTCTTTGTTTCGGCGTCCACATGTTGCAGGCCAATTTTATGAAAGCAACGCCGAAGCATTAAAGCTTCAAATAAAATCCTGTTTTCTAAACACCCTTGGTCCAGAAAAACTTCCAGAAATTAACTATCACAATTACCCAAGAAATATCGTAGGATTAATTTGTCCTCACGCAGGTTACATGTACTCTGGTGCTGTTGCAGCTTCAAGCTTTTTTGAACTTGCCAAAGACGGTTTACCTGAAACTATAATTATTTTATGTCCAAACCATACTGGATATGGTAGCGGTTTATCTTTAATGCGTGAAGGCATTTGGCAGACTCCACTTGGTAACATACAAATTGACACAGACTTGGCTGATAATATTCTTTCTAAATCAGATATAATTGACGTGGATGAGTTTGCTCATCGCTTTGAACATTCCATTGAAGTGCAACTGCCTTTTCTACAGTATCTATATGGTGATAACTTTAAAATTGTTCCAATATGTTTTCTAATGCAAGATTTTGCTACTGCCGTGGATGTGGGTAATATTTTGGTTGAAGTATTGGCTGCTCGTAACGCTGTTGTTGTAGCTTCTTCTGATATGACACATTATGAATCTGCGAAGCAGGCTGAAAAAAAGGACCTCTCTGTGTTAGCTGCTGTAACTGCTTTAGATGCTCTTCGTTTTTATGAAACTGTTGAGGATCAAAATGTTACTATGTGTGGGTGTGCTCCGATAACTGCTTTGATTACATATGCTCGTGGTTTAAATGCTAAGGCTACTTTGCTTAATTATCGCAGTAGTGGTGATGTAACAGGGGATTATTCAAGTGTAGTTGGTTATGCTTCTGTAATTTTCAAAAAATAATAAAGTCCATGTTTTACTCTATTTAACAAATTCATATAATTATCTCGTTGCTATATTATGAAAGGGCAACAACAATTAAAATTAATCCAACTCGGCTGAGCTGAAACCAAAACAAACAAAAATTCTACACACTTTGCAAAGAATTTTACCGTAAGATACTAAAAAAACATGTTAATTGTCCAGTCAATGTTGTCAACCTAACAAACACACACTAAACAACTAACATTTTTTAGGTGTGGTTTTTGTGTATCTTGCGTGTTTTTGTTTTGTTTTTGTTGTTGTGTGTGTTTGTTGTTTTTACGCTAGCTTTAGACAGTTTGGAGGTTGTTTTTTGTTGTGTTATATAGCAGTAGTTCCGAAAGTACAATTTGCTGAGTAAACACAACACAACTTTTCCCACCAAAACAACACAAAAAACAACCCACACACACCACAAACAACAAAAACA
>WRNB01000082.1 GCA_009776805.1 Candidatus Bathycorpusculum grumuli
TTTNTTCTTTTGTCTTCTGAAACTGGTCTAACCATAAATGTGCCTTCTTAATAATAAAATGCTATAAGTATACACGACAATGTATATTTAAGTTGCTATAATGAAAAATGAAATATGATTGATTACAAGCGAACAAGTTATCGTTGTTATGTTCAAAAAGAGAAAAGTGTCTAAACATGAAAAATCGTTGCCTCATATGTAACCCTCTTTCTAAATACTTAAATAATGTATGACAAAGAAAATAGTTGCTGCTGTGTAACAAAATGAGTGGAGACATTTCACGTAAAGATATTGCAATCCTGTGGGGTAATAGTGGTGGTCGATGTGCGATGCCTGAGTGTCGAATAAAATTAATACAAGAAAAAACAGAAAATGACCCATATAGTATCATTGGTGAAATGGCACATATAAAAGGAAAAAAATCTGGTGCCGCTCGTTTTGATCCCACACTAACTGCTGAACAAAGAAATAACCATAACAATTTGATCCTTCTCTGTCCAAATCATCACAAAATAGTGGACGATCAACATAAATGGTTTACCGCCGAGAAACTATACAAAATAAAAGAAGAACATGAGAAATGGCTTTCTAAGGCACTAACCGAGGAAATCATGAATATAACTTTTCAAGAACTTGATGTTGTAACAAAATTTCTTACATCTGACCAAATTAAATTAGAAACCAGCTATACGCTCATTCCGCCAAAAGAAAAAATCGATAAAAACTCTTTGTCTCTTTCTATAGGTACACATATTACCCGTGGTTTAGTACAGGTGAAACAGGTTGACGAGTTTATTGAAAAATATCCCGACATATATTTTGGAGAACGGCTTAAACAAGGTTTTGTTGAAGAATACACCCGGCTTAAAAATGAGGGCCTCACTTCTGATGCACTTTTTTACGCCTTATTGGAGTTTGCTTCTCAAAAAAACAAAGATGTGAAAATTATGGCTGCAGGTTTAACTGTTTTAACGTATCTTTTCGAGAAATGTGAGGTTTTCGAAAAATGATTCTCCCAACTAAATATGTAACATTGCAAAATTCCTTTTTAAATTTAGGTGCTATTTTATTAAATAACATTATAGGTGAACAGACAGTTACACTACTTTGGGATAAAGTAAAGCATTTACCAGAGATAAAAAACTTTGAGAGATTCATATTTACTTTAGACTTGTTATTTACACTGGGTTTAATTGACTTAAAAAATGGAGTTATTATACGGCGGGNGAAAAAATGATATACACAATTAGTTCGAACCATTCAACATTTAAAACTATTGATTTTACTACTGGATTTAATGTAATTCTTGCAGACCGAACTAAAGAAGCAACAAAACAGGACTCTCGAAATGGCTTAGGAAAATCAACATTAATTGAAGTGATACACTTCTGTTTAGGTAGCGATAAAGGTGAGACCCTTAAAAAGTCCCAGTTAGATGATTGGTCATTTACTTTAAAACTTGATTTAGCAGGCAAAGTGTATTCTGTTACTAGAAATACTAACTCTTCAAGTAGATTAATTATTGATGGTGATTATTCTACTTGGCCTATAAAACCAAAATTTGATAACAAGACTGGAAAAAATATAATATCTAACAACGATTGGAAAAAAGTTTTAGGAGAGCTTATGTTTGGTATTCCTGTTATAGGCGAATCTAAGTATCACCCAACATTTAGAAGTTTAATTTCTTATTTTGCACGGAAAAATGGTCAAAGTGGAGGATTCCTTAATCCTTTTCAGCAGTGTAAAGAACAAAAAACATGGGATATACAGGTTAATAATGCCTATCTCTTAGGATTGGGATGGGATTTTGGGTCTAAATGGCAAGTTTTGAAAGATAGGACAAAGGTTCTCAATCAACTTAAACAAGAAGCAGCAAGTGGTTTAATGCCTGCTATGGGCGGAAGTATTGGTGATTTGGAAGCCCATAAAATACGATTGGTTGATCAAGTAGAGCAAGAAAGAGTGCAGTTAGATAATTTTAAGGTGCACCCACAATATTCACAGTTAGAAGAAAAAGCAAACAGCATAACGGTAAATATTCATGAATTGATGAATGAGAATATCAGCGATAAACGCTTAGTTGAGTATTATGAGGGTAGTATTAAAGAAGAAAGGATAGATAACGATTCTAAAAAAATCACACAATTATATGAAGAAGCTGGGTTGGTATTGCCAGATTTGGTAACCAAGCAGTTATCGGAAGTTTTAGAGTTCCACAAGAATATTATTATAAACCGGAAATCTTTTTTGCAATTAGAAATAGATAAACTAAAACAAAATATTGTAAGAAGAGAAAAAGAAAAAACTGTTCTTACATCAGAGCGAGCAGAGTTGTTAGAGACGTTGAAAGTTTATGGTGCACTTGACGAATGGACCAGATTACAAAATATACATCAAACAAATGTTGCTAAATTAAAGGACGTTTCGTTAAAGTTAGAGAATCTTAAAGCTTTTGTGCAGGGAAAGAGTGCTGTTACTGTTGAGCAAGAGTTATTGTTCCAACAGGCTGAAACTGATTTAAACGAACGAAAATTTCAAAAAGAGACTGCAATATTGACTTTTAATTCGTATTCTAAAGAATTGTATGCTACATCTGGAAATTTATCGATAGACATTGAAAAAACTGGGTATAAATTCAATGTTTCTATAGAGCGAGCGGGAAGTCATGGAATAGAGAATATGAAAATATTTTGTTATGATCTTATGTTGGCAAAGTTGTGGGCGACTAAAAGAGTGAATCAGATGTTTTTAATTCATGACAGTATTCTTTTTGCTGATGTAGATGAACGGCAGAAAGCTTTAGCGTTGGAACTTGCTGCGGCAGAATCAAAAAAATCAGGATTTCAGTATATCTGTATGATGAATTCTGATTATGTTCCAAGAGAAGACTTTAGGAGTAGTTTTGATTTCGGAAAGTATGTGAGGAAAACATTTACAGATGCTACCGATGATGGGGGTCTTTTAGGTCAAAGGTTTTAAAATCGGTTCGTGAATTATTGGTTAACAATTTTTAGGTCGGATATTGGTCACGACAAATGATGAAGTAAAATAAGTGTAATATTTATAACGTTAAAGTTTAACATGCTAACAAAAATGTGTTGTTTTATGGCAAAAATCGAGTAAATAGGACAAAAATTGGTTGAAAAGGTGCTAAATTTTTGTTTTTTGGCTAAAATTGGACAGTTCACGCGTTTGTCGTGGGTGTCGTGTTAAGCTTGGTTGGGTGCATCAGGTTGTGTGGTTGTTTTTAGTGTTTTATTCTAAGGTTTTGAAGGTGTGTCTTGTTTTGGGTAATTTGAGTATTCATGGATTGGGTTTTTTGTATGAGTTTTTTTGTTGAAAGGTGCGTAGTTTGGTTAGGTGGTTTGAGTTTTATTATATTTTTAAGTATGGGGTTGGTTTAATGCTGGTTTGGTGTTTGTTGTGTGTTTTGAGTGGTAGTGTTTGGTAGGGGGATTTTAAATGTTGAAGTGTTTGTGGGTAGTTGGTTGTTTGGGAGAAAGATCGGATGGTGATGTTAAACAGGTAAGTTGGTATTTTATTGCAAAGTAAGTGAGAGGTAAACTAAAACATTTATGCCCTAATTTATAATGTGGTCAAAGTGTTATGTCATTTTTTCGTTCGTCTGTTGGTTTGTTGTATGCTAAGGTTAGTGTTGGTGTTTTTTGTCATGGGTGTGGGTTTACGTTTTTTTATTTCAGTATTTTTGTTGTAAATATGTTTTACAATGTTTTTTGAGGTGTTTTTGTGAGATTTAGTGTATGTTGGGTTTATTTGTTGATTTTTTGTTTTCATTTTTTTAGTTGCATTTGTATTAATATTTGTGTTTGTGTGTGTTTTGTGTTTTTGGGTTGTGGGTTTTTATGTTAGGTTTGTGTGTGGTGTTTGTGGTCAGGTTGAAATGTTGAAGTGTGGAGATTTTTTGTTGTGGTGGGTTTATTGTTGTGTTTTATTTGGTTGTTTGGTAATTTTTGTGTTTTTATAATGTGGGTGTTTTGTTGTTGATGTTGGTATTTATGTTTGCTGATATTTTGTGTCATCGTGTTATATTTTAATGTATTTTTCAACTAATGTCGAATGCTATTTGATTGTTATATTAACTTTTGTATGTGCATATGTTTTTATATTTCATGGTTTTTTATGTTTATGTTTCATTTTATTTGATATATTCTTTTTATCCTTTTGCGATATGCAGGTTTTAATTTTTCTAGTTTCTCATAAAATTCTTCTAGAAACGGTGATATACCTTCTAATGTTTCTTTAGCTACATCATGAATATATTGTGTATTTATATAATTAGTATCTTTGTTATATGCGTCACTTACATTTTCGGTTTCAACTGCTTGCTTCACCGAATTAATTTTACTTAAAAGCCCAGGAATATTAGATACTTCTTTTTTGCTAAGCACTTCATTCATTATTATTTTATTCATCAAACGATGATCTTCTAATTTAAAATAAACAGCTTTACCTTGAGCTTCAAGTATTTTACCTTGCACTACAGGTGCTTTATCTTGAGGCTGATTATTATCTCCAACTATAAAATCTGTCGCTATTATATTATTAAGACTTTTAGTTGGATCAGTAGGCAACATTAAAGAAAACTTTTCTGTACCTTCAATACCTGCACCCATTTCAACAGTACCATAATACTCTTTAGGATTAGTATTTAATATGCGACGCCCAGCAGGTAATTCATCAAATTTTTCTATTATCTCATTATATTTTTTTACTAACTCTTTGTTTACTTCTTTTTGATTACTTGTTGGTCTACCAAGATACATCGAAGCAGTATGCCAATTTCCATCATACTCAAGTACAGATTTAGCAGTGCCAAGTGTCTCCTGAGGGGTTCTTCCTCGTCGTATAGTAAACACAAGAGACAGCTTTTCTCCATCTAACGGATTAGATCTATCTACATCACTTAATCCTCGGTCAACCACAAGAAAACGTGACTTTTTAGGAACACCAACTAATTTAGCTTTTTTCACAATTTCTTCAACCGAACGTCCAGGTATATCTGGATTTAACCCCCCATTAACTTTCATAGCTTCTTTCAGTCTCAACGTATTGTCAATATTTAAAATATGACCACCAATTGCTACAAGGACTTCCTTTGCTTCATCATATCTGTTTTTATTTCCTTCAATAAAAACTGTGTTTTCAGCTGCACAAACTACCCCATGATCAAAACCCTTAGAATTAACACTTGCCTTAAGGGCACGAACAATATTAGCACTTTTCAAAATAATAGCTGGCGCATTTCCTGGACCTGCAAGGAAAAATTTTTTCTGACTAAGCAACCCTGGTTTTTCTCTCTCTATCTCAGGTAACAGTTTCTTTACCAATGGTGCTCCACCCACCGCCGCTATAATGTCTGTGCCCTTATGCTCTATAAACGCCCTAGTATACAAAGTCGGGTTTTTAACAACAATAAGTAGATCCAAAAACACTTCTACATCAGCCTCAGATAGTCTGCCCTTTACTTTTAATTCTATAGCTGACTCCTTTATACTCTCACGTAACACATCGCCAGCCATAACTGACGATTTTTGTGCATTCGGATGAGGTAAACAGACAAAAGAATTACCGGCTATAAACCCATTTTCTGAAGCATTTATTAACGTAGAAATTGGGTTAGTTTTAGGCGTGAGAACAACCATAGTTCCACCCTTACTGTTTTCCAAATTACCGTAAAATAGTGTATGAATATTTTCAATAAATGTGTATTCAGCTGCTACAGCTTTTTTAAATTTTTTATCCGGAACATTACCCATTTTGGTTTCTTTAACTGCAGCATCAGCAAATTTTCCACTATACTCGTATGCGGTTGTTGCTAACTTTAAAATAACTCTATATCTTTCTTTCAAAGACAGTTTCAAAAACACTTCACGTGCTCTCTTAGATTTCATGACAATTTTGTCTGTATTTTTTTCAACAACAGCTTTTAACACAGATTCAGGTATTTCTTTAATTTCGTCAAACGTTAATATTTGATTCATTAATTTTTTACCTGTAATTTCTAATAATTCTATGTTTTCAACTTTTGACACAGGTAGCACCTGCTCTTCCAGAGTACATGTTGCATATATAAACACTTCCTAAATAATAAACCTGTAAAATTATTTTCTTATTTATCTTATGCCACATTACAATAACACAGGTAGCCTCCGAAAACCTTCTAAATATAATTTGAAACACTATAATACACCATGTTTATGGGTAAAATGTGAATTCCAGAGGGCACCAAAAAATTTTGTAATCTATTTTTGAGTAATATTTTTCACCACAAACCAAACCAGTAATAACCCTTAAAATTAATGTTTACAAAACGAAATAGATCAAACACACACCTATCATCCAACATAGTATGCATACAATTTATCAACAAAAATTGTGATGAAATCAACAAATTCACGTAACTAAATATTCATATTCAGCATATCAAAATATTTAGGTACAATACTAAATTATGTATAACATTTTAAATTTATGTATTAACAGTGTTAAATGTTTATATTAAACTATTAAATACACATGAATTATTTTTTCGTAACCATTTAAAACTATACTTTTTTGTCCAAACATCTAAATCTTAGAACAATATATTATATCTGTGAGTTAAAATGGGTAGATGCACTAAAACTGTTGGTGAGCGTAGACTTGGTAGGACAATTAACAAGCTTTGTAATAGTGTAGAGCTTAGTAGTAAGGAGTGTCAAGCTAAAATTTCAGAAACTAAAGTAAAACAAAAGACTCAGGCTGAACAAGATTACCTAGATGATTCACCTGTACAAAATCTATGTGACTCAAAAAATTATAAACAATAGCAACTAATTTATGAGGTCATTTTAGTTTGATCTTTATCTACCATTTCTAAAATACTGACGGGCCTAGTTATCTTAATTGATGTGGTGAAACTTGTGACTGAGACATATGCTCAAACTTCAAAGAATCTGCCGATAAAAACTTCTGAAATAGATCCCACGTTCAAGTATGAACTTGTCAAGTTAGCTGGAAGTGAAAAAATTCTTCGATGTTTCCAATGTGGCACATGTACAAGTGATTGCCCAATTTCACGCTACAGCGACAGCTACAGGCCAAGAACTCTAATTCACTTATCAATGCTTGGTTTAAAAGAACGATTATTAAACAGTGACACAATTTGGTTGTGTGCTACATGTTACACTTGCACAGACCGATGTCCCCAAGGCATTGAAGTCGCAAGTGTAATCCGAGTTTTCCGCAATTTAGCAGTAGAAAACGGTCACATACCACAAGTTTTCAAAGACAATATCCACGCAATTCTCGAATCAGGATACGCCTACAAAATTCCCGAGTTGCGTATAAAAAAGCGAGACACTCAAGGTCTACCACCGCTCCCAAAGTGCAATACAGAAAACATCCGAAAAATCTTAAAAAACATAAAAATCATCGAAAAAACCCAAAACATGACTGGAGCCACCACAGATGACATACAATAATAGTAATAATAAATATTTGATTTTCTTAGGATGTGCAGTTCCTTATCGTGTTTCCAGTTATGAAATTTCTTCGCGTAAGGTTCTAGCTAAACTGGGGGTTGAATTAGTGGAAATGCCTGAATTCAACTGCTGTGGTCTTCCACTTGACCCTGTTAATCATGAGGCAATGCTTATTTTATCAGCAAAAAATTTGGCTATTGCAGAGCAACAGGGACTAAACATTCTAACATTATGCCCAGGTTGTGCTGGGACGTTTAAAAAAGTTAATAAAATCTTAAAAGATGATCCCGTATTAAGGCAACAGATTAATGAGCATTTAAAAGAAGTACAATTAGAATTCAAAGGAACAACAGAAGTTAGACATCTTTTACAGTTTTTAAAAGAAGATATCGGTATAGACAAAATTAAAGATGCAGTTGTTAAGCCTCTTGCGGACTTAAAAGTTGCAGAACATAATGGATGTCATGTTTTGCGTCCTAAACAATATATTGGGTTTGATGACCCAGAGGATCCGCAAACGTTTAAAATGCTTATTGAGGCAACTGGCGCAACCTGCTTAGATTATGTAGACAAGACTGAGTGTTGTGGTGCACCAAGTGTTGGCATTAGTGATAAAGTGGCACTATCACTTGCAAGAGACAAGTTAAGTCACATAAAAGATGTACAAGCTCAAGCGTTGATAACTATCTGTCCGTTTTGTCACATAATGTATGATACTAACGAATTACGTATAGAGAAACTTTTCAACGAAGTATACGGTATTCCGATACTACACTATCCACAACTGTTAGGTTTAGCCTTAGGGTTAACATCTGAAGAACTAGCCTTCAACGATCTTAGAGTAGACCCAACAAAACTGTTAAAGCAAATTACTGAAACTTGCACACAATAAAAACTCAACTACAAACAGAGACAGCTTAACTTTCATACTTAACTTTTTACCAGTTGAAAACAAATTGTTCACTCATTAGTTAAAAACAACCAATCAAAACTAAACAATACAGAGTTTATGATTACACCATATTAGCAGACATAACAATACAAACAGTAAAGTTACACATATTTTAGTTGATGAACTAAAAAACCACAATAAACTACCCGGTCGTATACATCACTTGAGTACCCACAAAAAACAAGGTTATACTTTGACAAACATTTTTGCAACAAATAATCCCACTAAAACAAATATAAGGCTAAGACAAACATTTACCAATATGTTTCCAACAGCAGAAAAATAACTACCCTGCTCTAGCAGAGTAATAGTTTCAAAACTAAATGTCGAAAAAGTACTCAAACCACCCGACAACCCAGCGGTCAAAAACAGTTTTAAATGTTCAGGTAATAATACACTCTGACGCCCAACACCAATTGTTAATCCAATTATAAATGCAGCAATTACATTTGACAACAATGTCCCATAGGGAAAAGACTCAAAACGACTTAATAGCCGCGAAAAACAATAACGCGCACAAGCCCCAAAAAAGCCGCCAATGCCCACAGCAATTAAACCTAGCAAACTTCGGTCATGCGTCAAAATAGTTTATAAGCAAGACACCACACTATATTCACAAGGACAGCGAACACAATAAAAACAACAACAAAATGCATACATTGCAATAGCG
>WRNB01000083.1 GCA_009776805.1 Candidatus Bathycorpusculum grumuli
ATTCGCAAGTTCGTAAGGTAAATTGGCATTTTACTACTGCTGATGCGCGGATTAAATTAAGAAAAATTTATCCAACGTTTTAGGTGAATCAGTGTACTAGTAAAGATAAAGGATTGGTCAGCACTTACAGATTCCTCTTACACAGTAGCATATATGTCTTTGATACTTATTGTGGTCACAATTACACTAAACGCAATAACTTTAAGTATATATCGTAAAAATGTGCTGAAACGAAGTTAAATTTTTTAGAGTGTTCACGGTTAAGGTGATTTGTGACGTAATATTTTTCATGAGTGGATACGTAGAATGTAAATTATCCGTAGTTTCCGCTATCTTTTCTATGTACAAATACTAATCGTACTTACACAAAATAAAAACAAGACACACCACACCAAACAACTTGAAACAACCACAACCCTCCTAACCACCACCTAAATAATAACACGACACTCATACACCCTACACTTCAAATTACACAAAACCAAAAACAAAAACAAAGGCAACACACCAGACCCACGCAAAACATTCTGCAACAACTTAAACACCACCATCACCACAAACACCAAAAACAAATAACCACACAAAACCTCCAAAGACGCCACACACAAAGGCAACAAATCAGCATAATTCTTCCCCAAACCAAACACCCACTCAACCTGCTGCCTAGTATAATACAGTGGCAAAACCTCAACCAACTCCAAACACATAGAAGAAAACAAAACAAACACACCCGCATCCTGTATAACATCATACACATGCACAACATCAAATTGTTTTTGTGGGGGGGGACTGTTGAAAAATAGGTTACATAATTTTTACTGTTGTAAACAATTCTAAAAAATTTGGATTTTAGGACTATTTCTATATTTTTATTATCTAAATATTTTGAATCAGTCAGTTTTTAGTTTTAATTCATAACTGTGGCTAGTTTTCAGGCATTCTGGTGGGATTTTTAGTTTTTTCTTCTTGTTTTTGTTTTTCTGTTAGATCTTTGGTTAGACTGTTTATAATGTCGCGGAATTCGATGGCTTTTTCAAAGTCTAGCTTTTGAGCGGCTTCATGCATCTTCGCGTCTATTTCAATGATTTGACGTTGAATATCAGATTTTGTTAGATGTTTACTACCTTTAATTGTGCCTTCTTTTTCAGAGATTTTTTTGATGATTGTTTGAGGTGTTATGTTGTGGGTTTGATTGTAGCGTTGTTGGAATTTACGACGGTATGAAGTGATTTCTGTTGCACGTTGGATGCTTTTGGTTATGTTGTCTGCATACAGAATGACTTTACCGTTTTGGTTTCTGGCGGCTCTTCCAATGGTTTGGATTAGACTGCGTTCATCGCGTAGAAAGCCTTCTTTGTCAGCATCTAGGATGAATATAGTTGCAACTTCTGGTAGATCTAGGCCTTCCCTTAGTAGGTTGATACCAACAAGTATGTCAAAGTCACCTATGCGAAGTTGGCGTATAAGTTCGATACGGTCAAGGCTGTCGATTTCGCTGTGCATATAACGTACTTTGAAGCCTTCTTTTACAAGGTAATCAGATAAATCTTCGGCCATTCGTTTGGTTAATGTAGTTATTAATACACGATTGCCTTGTTCTATTGTTTTTTTTGCTTCTTGCATTAAATGTTTCATTTGTTTTTCGATGGGGTGTATTTCAATTTCGGGGTCAAGCAGTCCGGTAGGTCTTGTGATAAGCTCTACTGTTGAACCGCTTTTTTGTGTTTCATATTCAGCTGGAGTTGCGGATACAAATAGGGTTCGGCGCATTTTTTGTTCAAATTCTTCAAATTTAAGGGGACGATTGTCTAGTGCGCTTGGGAGGCGGAAGCCAAAATCAACGAGGTTTTTTTTGCGTGAATAGTCTCCGTTGTACATGGCGTGTGCTTGTGGAATAGTTTGGTGACTTTCATCAATAATGAGAAGATAATCTTTTGGGAAGTAATCCATTAGTGTATATGGTGGTTCACCTTCGTTTCGTCCGTCAAAGTGTCGACTGTAATTTTCAATACCGGTGCAAAAACCCAATTCGTTAATCATTTCTAAATCATAATTAACACGTTGTTTGAGTCGTTGGGCTTCTAATGGTGGTAGCGTTTGAAGGTGTTCTTCAAGTTCTTGACGAATTTGTGCTAATGCCAGTTGATGTTTTTCCTGAGGTACTACGTATTGTCTAGCAGGATAGATGGTGATGCAGTCAATTGAAACAATAGTGTCTCCTGTTATAGCGTTAACTTCTTTGATTTTCTTAATTTTATTACCTTCAAACTCAACACGTATAATGTCTTTTTCATAGGCAGGTATAATGTCAACTATGTCGCCTCGGACACGGAAACGACCTGCCTCCAAAAATGTGTCATTTCGTTCATATTGCATATTAACAAGATTACCGATCAGTATCTGACGGTTTAACTCTTTATTAACATGTAAATCTACTGCTAAGCTTTTAAAATCTTCGGGATTGCCTAAACTGTAAATGCAGCTTATGCTTGCAACAATAATGGTGTCATTTCTGCTCACTAAACTTGATACAGCGTGCATACGCATTTTTTCTATTTGGTCATTAACTGTGGAATCTTTTTCAATATACATATCCTGTGCCGGAAGGTACGATTCAGGTTGATAATAATCATAAAAACTGATGAAATACTCTACTCGATTATTTGGGAAAAATTCTTTTAATTCAGCATAAAGTTGTGCTGCTAAAATTTTGTTGTGTGCAATAATAAGTGTGGGTTTTTGAAAATGGTTGATAATATTTGCCATAACAAAAGTTTTACCGCTGCCTGTAATGCCTAAAAGGGTTTGTTTGTCATTTTTTTCATAGTTTGTTATTAATTCGTTAACTGCTTCTTTTTGACCTGGTGAAATTTTAAACGGTGAAACTAATTCAAATTGCATAAGCTATGTCTAAACAACAAATAGAATATTAAAACTTTATTTAGTATTTTTATGGTTTATGTTGATGGTAGTGTTTTTTTTGTCAAAATGTGTGGGTAAATACGTATGCTGCACTAACTATGACAATAAATTTTGGTTATGTGTTAAAATAGTTGATAATGAAATTCTAAGAACTTGCCATCAATGATAAATGTTAAATAAAGTGATTATTTATGTTGTAATAGTTTGTTTTTTCGCTAATTGTAGTTATTTTGTAATGTTTTACTCTTTTTGTATTTTTTGTTTACAAAAGATGTTTACTTGTTTTGTTTAATATTAATTGTAATGATGTACATAATTTGGCGTTATTAGTATTGTATAAAACGCAATTAAAAGTTAGATGTAATGATTTTTTCTTGTTTTACCTAACTTTTTTGAAAATGTTGAGGCTAGGTTATAAAGCGAACAAAGCGTGTGTAGAATGTTTCTACACGCATTGTAAAGTATTTCACTCGTAAGACACTATATGCATAACGAAGATCTGCTAAATAGTGTCTAATAAATAACGCGAGACTTATGGATTATGGTGGATAGTTATGTAAATTTTTTTGTTGTCGAGTTCTGATTCGTGCCATATTGTTTCTTTGATGTCATTTCTATTGTTAGTTAAGTTGATTTTTTTTGTGCGTACTAGAATAGCCATTTCTTCGAGATATGGCGTTAGCAGTTGTGTTGATTCTGTGTCAAGTTCAGCTATATATACTGCTTCTATGATGTCTGTTGGTGTGAATCCAAGTTCTTTGCGAAGTGCTTGTGTGCGACGTGCTAGATCACGCATAATGCCTTCACCTATTAGGGTATCATCACGTTGTTTGCTAAGAATTACTGTTATGTCGTTTTCTTGTGTGCTTGCCCAGTCTTCTACGTCTGTACAGTTAAGTGTTGGTGTAGTGGTGTATTGAACGGTTTTAACGTTTATAAGGTCGAGAAAAATTGGTTCTAATTGTTGTAGAGCATCAATGTTTTTTTGTGGCGCAATTATAATTGCTTTACTTAGAGGCCATCGGCGTTTAAGTTTGCCTTGTTGTCGTGTAGCGTAGGAGATAGAAACAATTTTAAGCATCATATCAAATGCTTCTTCTAATGTTTTGTTTTGCAGGGCTGGGTTAGGGTTTGGCCATTTTTCAAAGTTGACAGATTCTGGCAAGTTGGGTTCGAGTTGACGGTAGATTTTTTGGTAGAGCATTTCACTTAGATAAGGAGTTATAGGGTTAAAAAGCAGTGTAACTGTTTTTAGGGTATGGTGTAGTAGGGCATATATTGTTTGGCGACGTTCGGCTGTTTGAAGGTCATCTGTCCAAAGTTCTTTGCGAATCATAGGTACGTACAGGCGGCTTAATGTTTCAATTACAAAGTCGTCAAGTTCTGATAGTGCAGTATTGAATTCGCATTTTTCTAGGGCTTGTGTGTATTGTTGGATTTTTTGTTGCAGTTTGGAGAGCAACCATTTGTCTGCGGGTTGGAGTTTGTTGTTTTTTGTTATCCAGTTTATGTTGTATGTTTGAGGGTTGTATTGATCAAATTGTGCGTTTTGTAGGAAAAATCGGCTTAAATGGTATAGTGTTGAGAGAACTTGGTAGCTACGGCGGTTGAGTTCTTGGAGGTCAAAGTTCATAAAATCTATCGGACCACATTTGCGTGTCATGTAATATCTGAAAAGATCAGCACTGTTTGTTTCAAGCAGTTTGTTTGTTTCTATAGTGTTACCTAAACTTTTACTCATTTTTCGGCCTTTGGAATCTTGAGTTAATCCTTGAAATAGAAATGCTTTGTATGGTGATTGAGCTTTGCCTGTGCGTATAACATGCTCAAGTAATAGAGAGTTAGCCCATCCACGAGTTTGATCAATACCTTCAGTTAGAAAATCTGTGGGTACAAATTTTTCTATTTCTATGTCAGTGAATCGTGCATATGGTGAGGCTCCACTATTGTGCCAAGTGTCTAAAACAAAGTCTTCACGCTTCATAACACCGCCACATTTGCATTTTATAGTAATACGGTCTACCCAAGGTTTGTGGAGTTCAAAATCTTGGGGTATAGGTTCTTGTGCAAGGTTTAAGAGTTCTTTTTTGTTTGCAATTAAGTGTTTATTATTGCATGTTTCGCAACGCCATATGGGTAGAGGTGTGCCCCAGATACGTTCTCTACTAATACACCATGACTTGCCTTCATTTAGAAAACTTGCAAACCGATTTTTTGGTTCGTCATAATAATAAGACACATTTTTGAATGCTTCTAAGACTTTATCTTTGATTTTATCAGTACGTAAAAAATATTCTTTACGAGCCAACCAAATGATTTTATGTCGGCTTCGCCAACAGTGTGGGTATTCGTGTTTAATTTTTTTTAGTGCTACTACGGCATTTCGTTTGCGCATTTCATCTATAACCATTTCGTCTGCAGCTCGTGCAAATATGCCTGCAAATACGCCTGCATCTTTAGTGAATTTAACTTCATCATCATAGGGTGCATATATAGGAATACCTCGACGATTTGCGGCCCAATAATCATCTTCACCATTACCGGGTGAGAGATGTACAACACCTGTGGCGGTATTTACATCAACAAAAGCTTCACCTATAACTTTGTGAACAAGTGGATGTTTAGTTTCGTTTTCAACCTGTTTTGGAATTATATCTTTTAATGGGTAATCATAAGCGGTACCTTCAAGACTTTGACCAGTAAAAGTTTGGAGAACTGTATAGTTTTTAATTTCCAGCTCTGCCATAAGTTGTTCAAAGCGTTGTTTAACCATTATCCAAATTTCAGAGTTAACTTGTACTTTGACATATTCAGCTGATGGTTGCACAGCAATCATAGTATCAGTAATTACTGTGAAAGGCATAGTTGTCCAGACAAGAAAATATTCGTTTTTAGTATCTGACACTTTGAATTTGAAGTAAAATGAGTAGTCTTCTACTTCTCTGTAACTACCTTCATAACCAACCTCGGCACTACTAAGACTTGTTTGACATCCTGGACAATAAGCAACAACATAATGACCTTCTTCAAGCAACCCTTGATCCCAAGCACATTTAAGAATCTGCCATTCACGTTCAATATATTCATCTTTATAGGTCCAATACGCTTTATCCTGGTTGAGTGCAATACCAAGCAAACTATCTGCCGTAAGCCACATCGCGTGATAACGCATGATAGTTTTTTTGCATTCATCAACGAAACGTTCCATACCAACACGTTCAAGCATATCACGCTTATTACGAGCCTCTAAAAGTTTTTCTACCTCTAATTCTACAGGTAATCCTTGGCAGTCCCATCCTGCCCAGAAAGGCATGTAGTAACCCTCCATGGTTTTCCATCTGTAACGGATATCTTTCATGATACGCCCACGGGCATGTCCAATGTGAGGAATGCCATTAAGCGTTGGTGGGCCCTCCACATAACCTAGATTACCCTTTATTGTAGAAGAATCTCGTAAGGCTTCAAGTTTATTACGAATACAATTTTTTATCCAAAATTCGCGAATTTCTTTCTCTAATTCAAGAGGAGTATAATTAGTAGGTAAACTTTGATTAGCATCAATTTGTTCAACTGACGATGTCACTTTAATATCCCGTACCGCAAATTATACAAAAGACACATATATGTTTATACGATGGTAACTGTTTAGTCAATGCTATTAACTTAACATTAATTGTTGATTAAAAACGTGAGTTGGGTGTTTGTGGGTTTGTTTTAAGTATGTTTTGTTTGGTGTTTTGGTGTTGTTGTTTGTTTTTTTGTTTTGTAGGTGTTTGGTGTGGTGGTGTTTGTTAGGTTTACGGTATTGATTGTACAGTTACTAAAAATCATTGAACACAATACTGCCGAAAATTTAATAGCTAACGGTTTAAAGGTATTTTATATGAGCAATCCTGAAAATAGTGTGCAATATATTAAATGTCCTTATTGTACTTGTATATTTTTCACTGAAGCAGATTTATGTTTGCATATTAAACGATTTGGTGACATTCGTGATCAACATATCAGTGATTATAAAGAAGTTAATGCTAAAATCGAATATGGATACAGTAGTTATGAATAATTTTATTTTATAACATAAAAGTTAGACTTGCTTAGTTTTCACAGTAACTTTTATTTCTCTACAAAAATAGTGTTAAATTTTAAACTTTATTATTTTTGCATACTAAAACTAAACAAATCCACTACCAACTAGACAAATTAGATGTATAAAAACACAAAAACTACACGAACACACAAGCAAAATTGACAAAACAATAATTAAGACTAACACTTAGTAAACGATGTGATGCGTGTTAACAAAAACTTTCTTAACATCAAAAAACTAATAACAACTAAGGTCTATTATTGCTTTTGTATTGTATACCTGCTTATTTTTTAATATTTGTTATTATGTTTCTGACATTAAATATTTCATTCCATCTTGAATACAGCTTGAATATTATAAATATAACAACTCAATCATTTAACGTGACTTTTTGTCCCGTTAATTACAGGTTAGTTTTTTCGAATGATTTATTTCTTTTTGGCAGGTAAAAAAACAAAACAGCAAGTATAATGGCAGCCATCAAAATTGCAATAACTGCAATACGAAGATCTAACCCTTCATTGTTCTTGTCAGAATTGTTAGATGAACTATTCACTGGATTATTTGGGTTGATAGTTGGTGAATTATTTAGATCAGGATCATTATTTGTGTGCGAATTATTAGTGTAAGCTATGTCATAATTGTTATAACCCTGTTCAAATGGTTTTGTCCAAACAACTTTATTGCCTATATGTGACTCGTATAACTTGTCATGAATTGGATCCCTATCAAGTATAGCTGTAGCCGCATGATTATTTGAAAACGTTACATCATTAGATACATAAACATATTCTAGACCTGCATTACTGGGAACACCAATACCTGCACCATTTTGAATTGCTGTATTGTTAGAAATTTTACCGCCTGTTAAAATAGTGTTACCACCATAACTGTATATTGCGCCTCCATTTGTAGCAGTATTATTAAAAATCTCACCTTTAGACATAGTAAAGTTACCTCGATAATTGTGTACCCCACCACCAGATGTCGCAGTATTGTTAGACACTTCACCATCTGATAAACTAAAAACACCACCACTAAGAAATACACCACCACCAGTGTTAGCTGTATTATTGGTAATTACGCCATCAGTTAAATTAAACAAAACTCCTGCACTATACACGCCTCCACCCATTTCTGTAACTGTATTATTAAAAATTTTGCCGCCTGACATCGTAAAATTGCCCGAACTATAATTACTGTTTAAATATACGCCACCTCCAGCATCTGCTTTATTGAATGAAATTTCGCCTTCCAACAAACTAAATATGCCATAGTTAACCACGCCGCTGCCAGTGTTACCTGAAATTTTGCCGCCTGACATCGTAAAATTACCATAAGTAAGTACGCCGCAATTTACATTGTTGGTAATCAAGCCACTTGTCAAACTGAAGTTACCATGATTAACTACTCCACCGCCATCAACATTAGTGTTACCTGAAATTTTGCCGCCTGACATGATAAATGTGCCCCCCGCAGTGATGCTCACACCATTTCCATTATTGTTGTGAGTTATAACAACGCCATTATCAAGTATCAATACACCGCCTTCTTCAACAACAATTGTATTTGCATCATTTGCGCCAATTAATTTGAATTCATTGTTTTCTCCATTACTGATTAACGTAATATATGCGTTAGTAGGTATGTTGAGTGGTTCTGAAAGTGTAATGTCTTTATCAAGAGCAATAATAGATGGCTTCTTAGTTACTGTGGCATCTTTAATAGCATCTTTAAGTTCATTCTCATTGTTAACTGTGGTATCAGAATCACCTGACACAAAAGGTGAAACAGCATTAAATGCAATGGTAAAACAAGAAAATGTTAATACGCCTATAAATAGTAAAGAAATAATTGGTAAAACTTTTTGACTATAAAGATAGTGCAAACTAGTTTTAACCTTGATATTTTTATTCATCTCGATACCTCTATAGTGATATACCAAATAATTCTAAAGGACTACCAAAGTATCTTTTATATAGTTTCCTACATGTGCAGTAGTTCCGAAAGTGCTTTGAACCGTTAACATTAACTTGAACCATGCCTTATTGACTATCTGTACGGAGAGCAATAAAGATGGTCCAAGGCATAAACAG
>WRNB01000084.1 GCA_009776805.1 Candidatus Bathycorpusculum grumuli
GGTGAGTATTTGGAGCAGGTTTTGTCTCTTTAGTTTGTGTTTTTTGGGTTTATCGGTTGGTGTTTGGTTGTGGATATTTTTTCGTGCGATTGTCGTGGGGTTGTTTGAACCATACGTTGCATATACCGGTGGTGAAGTCTGTTTGATCCACGCCTGCCTGTAGACTATCGCTACTGTTGCTCCAGATTAACCCACCATATTCAGTGTCGTTACTATCTCTTTTTAAGACTTGACCTGGTGCGCCAGTATTGCCGTTTTTATCTATGATAAATCCGGGACGAATTGGCACGTATGCACCTGTCGTCATGTTGCGGAAATGTATTTGGTTGTAATCATTACCATCCATGCCACCCGTATGAATTGTTGGGTATTGTGAGACTTTTTTGTGTGTGATTGGGTCTTCCCATTGTCTGTATTTACCTGCGTGGAGTACAATTGCACCTTCAATGCTTTGTAACATGCCATTAAGAAATAGGTCTTTCCGTATCACAAAATGGCGAGTGCAAGCAATTCCTGAGTTTGCGCTAGTCCAGTCAAAGTTAACTTGAAACAGGCTTACTGTTAATGCTTCGCCGAATTTGCCGGGTATGTTGCTTTTAAATTTAAGGGCTGCACTTTCAGGTTCGTCAAAAATCCAGTCTCCACTGTCTGGTGTTCGCATGAATTGGATAATCGTGTTCCAATTTATGAAATCGTATGGTTTGCTGCGTATTTCTATAAATTGTTTTGGGTCTGTTGGAGATGTAGAAGCATTAAGGATCATATCGCCTTTTAAATGTATAAACGGCACATTATTCCAGTCACAAAAACCACCGACACTTTGTTGCCATATAGCAAAAAGAGTTACGTTACTGGTAATTTGAAAAGTTGATGGCGTAACGGTTGTGCCATTTACTCCAAAGTTTGGCGCAGACAAATTTTTAAGATAAGCCCAACCACGAAAATCATAACCATTCGCAGTAAGATTATTCGGATTAGCTTTTACTGTTACTGTTGCTTGTTGTGAGTAATTGGTGGTATCAGAGGGTACACTGCCGGTTCCTGAAACACCCGCTGGACGATTTGCGTCATAAGTTACCATGTGCCCAGAATTTGGTGTGGATTGCCACACCGCATACAGCACGACATTACCCGAAGACATGACAAAAGTGTCAGGGGAAACTGCTGGACCATTAACAGTATGCGTAGGTGAAGAGGCACCTTGATTAGTGGACCAACCTAAAAATGCATACCCTGACCTGAGAAGATGTCCTGTATTTGCCAGTACGCCTACAGTATCTCCTGATTTATAAGGACTATAAGGATCTGATGGAGTTGAACCACTGGTATTTCCATTCCCATTATACGTAACGATGTAGGTTGGGGTGGGGGTTTGTTGCCATACTGCATATAGTGTGGTGTTTTGGTTGATAGTGAATGTTTGTCCTTGTGTGTAAGCAACTGGGCTTCCGCTACTGGTAGCCCAACCTTGAAAAGTATAATTTGTTTTCGTTAAAGTTCCCTGTCCAAGCACTGTAACAGTTGACCCGCTATTGTATGGGTTGTTATTGTCTGTAGGTGCGGTTCCACTTGTGTTGCCATTTCCATTATATGTTATTGTATATGGGGTGGGGGTTTGTTGCCATACAGCATACAAAGTCACATTGGAGGCAGGCATGTTAAAGGTAGAGGGGTTAACAATCGAGCCTGTTACACTAAACGATGGAGTAGACGCAGAGGAAGTTGTAGCCCAACCCACAAACGTATTATTTGTTTTTACAAGATTGCCCGTATTAGCTTTCACCGTAACAGTCGCTCCTTGTGCATAAGAATTACTATCCGTAGGCACACTCCCACCCGTAGAGCCATTCCCATCATAAGCAACTCCATAAATAGAAGAAGGTACTCCATACAAATTAAATGCTAAAGCATTTTCAGGACTACTGCCACTACTAAACCCAACTTGCATCCCAGCATAACCATTAACGAACGTATTGGTAAAGCGTAACGCGTACTGTACTCCACTTTGCAATACCACTCCACCATTACTAAACGAATCACCACACCAATAATCGTCATAAGGTTCTCCACCAATATCAACTGAAGCCAAAACTGACCCAGGTTGCCCACCAGAAACGGTACATAATTCTAATTTACCTGTCCAATGCCCATTCATCATGGTCCCACAAACGTAAATTTCTGCACGTGTAGCTTTATGCCCAGTACCAGTAAATATTTTAAAAGCAGAATCATATTGAACATTGTCTGACCAATCATTTGAGTTTGACGCAATTAGTATTTCGCTCATAAACGTAAACCTCCAACATATACAAAAGAACTTGTAGATTCTTTGTTTTGAAACCCACTTATTTGACCTCCAGAGCCAACTAATTTTACAGCCTTCAACATAATTTTGTTTAGCTGGACGGACTTGTGAGGTGCAATATCAACAGAAATACTGTTTGACGGAAAAGTGTTACTTTTAGTTATGATGACAGGCGATCTTTTACATCTGCCATCTGTTTTCATATGATTTGATTTTTCGTTTAATTGAGTGGGAGTATGAGCTGCAATGTGGTCACTATTGCAGTTTACGTCCAAATTTTTGTTTTGCATCATATTAATTGTCATGTTAGTTTACACACCTCTTATGTGTTGATACGTATATGTACAGACTCACGTATAAGGGTATATCTAATATGCAGCCTCCGAAAACTCCGTTTCACACTTTGAAACCGGCAAAAACAAAAATAACTCCGCCAAACAAATACAATTGTCCATGCAAATTTCACACTTTATTTTCTGCACTTACATCTCAAAATATTTGAGAGGTTTTCGGAGGTTGCCAATAATATGTATTCGGTAAAGTTTTAACAGAAAATTGCATATAACATAGCAAGGTGATCAAAATAATATATCTCACAGATTTAACAGATACATAATGGAGGCTAATTGGTTACTGCCAAGCAGGGTATAGGTGTTTTGAAGAATAGTGTTTTTATAGTTGGTAACAACTGTTGGCCACGCTTAGAAGCAGTAGAAAGAAAACTGAATTCTAGCATAGCACACAAGACCATGCCAAGGACGAAAACAACCAGACACCTTCAACTTCGTCTTACAATGACGCAAATCGCACTCAGCCAAATTATTAGTAAACGAGCTCTATAATCCCAAAGAAACAACAAATACACATTCTTATACACCCTAAGACGCTTCAAAACCCTACGCAACTCCCTAAACCCACAACACCTAGAACGTATACCTTCCAAAATGCTTCACCCTCCAAATAATAAATCATTGGTTCGCTCAAACCCCAAGGCACACCCGGATCACAAACAGGCGTTTTCTCTTTGTATGCATTATACTCAACAAGAATTGTCGGAATTTATCAGCCCAACCAATGTCATACAACAAAAACAAGCTTTTAGCTCCCTAGACAAATGTGTTCCACACGTAGTATGCTGCGTTCCATATTTGTAATATTTTTTGTCATGATCATGAGCCAAAATACCATAAAACCTTGGAATCACTCCATCTCTGCGTATGCTTTCGTCATCCTTATTTGAATTAACGATGTACAATGTTGCCGTATCATTTGAATACGTACGAACAATCGCATTAAAAGAAAAATTAACCGCAACCAAAGGTGTTAACTGATTGTATTCTAGGCGTTCTGCATAGTGTGTAGTGGTTTCATTAAACATTAAGCACCTTTCCATTAAGTAAATCTTGTTGTATTTGTTGTATGTTTACGTTTTGGGTTGTTTGGTAGTTGAATTTTTCAATTGTTGCGTTAGATATTGTTATTAGTTTATTTGTGATGTTTTGGAAGGAGGTTACAGAGGTGTTTTTCTGCTATTAGGTCGTTGTTTGAGAGTAGTATTGTTAGGTTTTTATGTTTTCGCCGTAGAATATTGTTGGGGTGTTTGGGTGTTGATGGTGGTGTTTTGTGTAGGTTGTGGTTATTTTTATGGTTATGGTCTATTTGGTGATGTATTTTTGTGTGGTGTTTGTTTGGTTTATTGTGTGTTTTTTGGTTTTTGTCTTCTTTATTTGTTGGTCTAGTTTTTGGGGTTGGTTAGTGTTTTGTCTTTGTGTTCGTTTTTGTGTGCCGGTTTTGTTGTTTGTTGTTTGGTTGTGATATTTTTTCGTGTATTTTTCGTTGGAAGATTACCTTACTTTACGGTATTTTACAGTAAGGCTTAAAACATGAAAGCTTCTTTCTATCATCGGCAATGGGTTGTTAGCTCAGCACGGATAGAGCGCCAGCCTTCTAAGCTGGAAGTCGAGGGTTCAAATCCCTCACGACCCGCCAGTCTTGACAAGTTTTTGTGTTGTTTTTTTCTGTTTTTCTACATGTTTTTTCACAAGTTCGTAATACGGTAACTTGGAATGGGTTGTCGTCGGTGTAGACGTGTTATTTTATTAATAGTTTGTTTTTGGGTGTGAAAGAGGTTGTTTTGGTTGTTAGGGGTTGTTTGTTGTGTTGTATCATTGGTATTTGGATGTGATTTTTTGGTGGGTGTTGATTGGACTTTGGATGAGTATGTGGTTTATGATTTGAATATTTTGCGTAAATCGGTTTGTTTATTTTTTTGGTTGTTTGATGTAGGGTGTAAAGGTTAAGTGTTAGTGAAAAAATGCTTGTTCTTTGTTGTAATCAGGTAAGATATATTGAGTATTTCTTAATATTTTAAAAGTATAAGTTAAATATGTTTCAATTAGCAGGGAAATTTCATAAAAATTTTTGTTCATGCGGTGTGGTTCATAAAATTGGTATGTGTTTAGTTCGTGTGGTTATACAAGCAATATGGTGTATGTGTTATTGTTTGTTAAGTAAGTGGTATAAAAATTTATTTTTTAACGGGTAAGAGTTGTTTAAGTGTATTTTTGCTGAGCTAATCTGTTAAAATTGTATGTTACTTGTGAGTGTGTGGGAAAAAATTACTATTATAATCAACGAAAACACATTTAACAAACGTTATAATAGTTAGTGCATATAGTTTTAAAATTAATAGGTTCAACAATAAGAAAGAGACAACTGTTTATGTATAAAAATAAGTTCAAACCAAAATGTATATTTTTAGACTTAGACGGAACAATAGTTGATTCACGTCAAGCATATATTGAAGCAGCAAAAAATGGTTTTCAAGCAATAGGGCAATATCAACCAGAAATGAAAGTTGTGCTTGAAATTCCCAAACGCATAGAACAAGGTTTGGATTTGGATGATTTAATTTGTGGTGATTTAGTCAAATTTAAAACCGTTTATCTTCAATCGTATCATGCGTTTACGGAAGAAAAAACAAAACTTTTACCCAATGTCTCAGAAACAATTGAGGTACTTTCATTGAAAACTAAACTTGCATTGTTAACGATGCGGCATATTCCAAATCAGGTTGTTGTGAAAGAATTAAATAATTTAGGTATTGGTAAATATTTTTCGAGTGTTATGACAGCATTTGATACGGTTCAACCAAAGCCGTCGCCTGAGGCTATATTCAAATGTATTGAAAAATTTGGTGTTGAATTATGTGATTGTTTAATAGTGGGTGACTCGGTAAATGATGTTAGAGCAGGTAAGGCTGCGGGGATAAATACAATAGGTTTGCTTTCTGGTTTATATTTTTATGAGGAACTTGAAAAAGAATGTCCTGACATGATTTTGTCAGATCTTACAGAATTGCCCAAGGTAATGTCTTTTGATTACACTATAATTTAGTACATATAGTATTGATGTGTATGTTTGTATCGTTTTTTAATTCAATTAAAATGTTTATGAATATTTTTTTGTATTACGTTTTTTAAGATATTATGTTACACGTCTTAATGGCTTAAATAGATGAGCTACAGTATAGAATTAATAAATATAAAAAGTGTGTTAGCGGTGTTGAACACGAGTTTTCTTGAGAAGAAAATAGGGGAAAAATTAAAAGAGATAGATCCGAATTTGAATTTTAGTGGTTCTGATTTCAGAATTTTATTTATGGCACAGCAAGATTTCAATAATTACATGCGATTTCGCGGAAATTTTATTGGAAAAAAAATAACGCGAAAAAAGATTGAAGCGAAAATTGAAGAACAATATAAAAAAGATCGTACTGCGTTGGAAGTGGAATTAACCGTTTGGAGCACTATATGGTTTAAAAAATGGGAAAAAAGGGTAAAACTGTTAATTGGTGACCGTGAACAAAAAAGATGGAGTGATAAAATTGTACCGGTGAATAATGATGATTTGTTATACTGGAAAAACATCAAACATAAAAAAGAGTTGATTGAACTTGTTATTTGTACATTAATTAGAAACAACGAAATTTGTGGTACCGAAATAATAGCAAAAGAGTTAATTAAAGAGGCCTTTAGGGAGAAATGTGGGCATGCGGCTAATGATCAAGAGTGCATTTTTAATGCTTTAAACAGTGCGTTGCGTAGAGCTCGTGAGATATCTCGATGTGATGTTGCATTAATTTTTATACATGTTGATAAAAACTATTACAATCCAGACTATTGTGACACAGATTACTATGATACAAATTAAACTTTGTTTTTAATTATTAAGTATTTTAATCATATATTATTTTTTTGCAAAAATATTGTATGCAGCAACAATAATGCTGTAACAAATCTGGAATAAAAATTATAAAAACACAATAGTCGTTAGTCTTATTATTTGGAACCTTTTATATCGGCTATGTATGTGTTAAATGATCCAAAAACTGAATACTTAAACACAAATAACACACGTAAACACCAATAAAACACATAACCTGCCACCAAACGCTAATTGTGACTAAAATATAGTAAACGTTAGTCTCAATTATTTTTGTATTCTCAAACTGAATAAATACGCTACTGAATAATCAAATCATGTGGAAAAAACACAAAAACTATGTAACAATACCAATAAAAATGTTAAAACAATAATTAGAATTAACATCTAATTATTAAAGAACTCTAATATGTTAAAACATAGTTTAAAATATGTGGAGTTTAGATGACTCTTACACGTTGTAGAGTTTTTCTTTGCCAATTATAATGGCGAATAGTTGTGGTTGCACCGTAACCGCATGCGCCACATCGTTTCTTACGTACGTGATAAGCCCGTCTGCCACATCGTCTACATCTTATGTGAACAACACGCCCTGCACGTTTGCCCATTGATGGTGTTCCTTTACCCATTCAAATCACCGTGGTGGAGGAGAAATAAGGACTACGTTGTCTCCACGGACAATTATCAGTCCCAGTTTTAATTGCTTTTCTACAGCTGTTGTATCTTCTGTTTCTTCTAGAACCAGATTTAAGTGTTGGTCGAAACCCTTCAACTTTCCTCTAAGACTTTTTCCGCCTTTTAATCGTACAAGTACAATTTTGTTGAGGTTCTGTTCAAGGATATCAGTTGTCATTTCGCTCATATGGAATCCTCAAGTATCTTTATCTCCCCTATACTTTAACTCTCACAATTTAAACCTATCTCATTTACTCTGAAAGACAACCCCATTTTTTCACACATTTGATAAACTATGCCTAAAAAACTAAACAAGATTGCGGACAGCGAAGACTGAGGAGCTAATTGGAAATAAATTTTACAGTCAAATTTATGTGGGTAGAAAACTAACAATAATTATCTGTACTTATTTTTCATAGTTGGGCATAACTATTTTTTTTTGGGCACATCATAGAACCTGTCTTCAATAATAAACGCTGAACAAGATGATTGTTTATGTTGTAGTAATATATTTTTTTATTAAGTAATAGATTTTAGGCGTTATTATTTGCAGGTTTTAAAATTGTATATGTAATGCATAAATTATCCAAAAAATATATTATTAAAGTATGAATGTTGCAATAACTTGTTAACAAAATGCACATCCTACGACCAAACACTAATAACGCCTAACGTCTGGCAATTGTTTTATGATATTTTTTCTTTTTATATTGCTTGTTTACAAAAATATTTAACGCGTTTTTATTTAAAATTAATTCTAATAATGTATAAAATTCAGAATATATATGTTATATAAAACATGATTAAAAATAAAACATTACTTCCTCTTCTCTTTTTATTCATCAACATTTTTTAAAAATATTGAAAACAATTTGAGATGAACCAAAAATACTAATTATAAAAATGTAACAACATTTAATCGATATATACCGCATAAAAAGTTTGATTGAAACACACTTGCTTATAAACGTCATATGTATTTCTTTCTGTAGAAGGCGAAAAAATAGAAATGTTATCGTTACTCGGATGCATAATCATTTTTCTATTGTCCTTTGGGTTCAACATTATACCATTCGCCGGACCCTCAAACATGATCATTGCTGGATACGCCGCAGTTTTCGTAGGTGTGGGGAATGCTGATTTAGCAACAGTTATAGTAATTGGTGTCATAGTCGCTTTAGGTGCAACCATAGCAAAAGGCATTCATTATGGAATAACATTTTTTATTGGTAAACGAATAGGTGAACATAAACACAAAAAATTTGAAGCCAACACCACAATGATAAAGAAATGGGCATTTATAATGCTCTTTTTAGCAGCAGCAACACCAATTCCAGATGAGCCAATAACTGTTACACTTGGTTTAATGAAATACAGTGTTACAAAATTTTTTACAGCATTCTTCTTAGGTAAGTTATCTATTGCTATTATAGGTGCATTTTTAGGGAACATGATTAACAACACAATTTCAACATGGTTTAACATTGATCAAGGTGAGATGAATATATTAATGGCTATCATGTCAACAATGTTAACTGTAATCATTGTGGTAATCATGGTTAAAGTTGATTTAAGCAAAATTACAAAAGTTTTCAGAAGAAAAAAACCAATCCAAGATGACCTAGAAACTTTGGGAAAAATTGGTAGTGTGCCAATTTAGAATACCTAATTCAAAGTAGAAAAATTCGTGTTTAGATCCATAGATAGTTGGTAAGTTCTTCAAGTTTTTTTACAGGAAAAA
>WRNB01000085.1 GCA_009776805.1 Candidatus Bathycorpusculum grumuli
CCCAACAACCCTAAACCGTCCAAGCACCTCATCATAGCTCAAAGAATCATCAAGCAACGCCACAAAAGCACCATACCGCACCACAAAACCATGACAACCAGGCACGACCAGTAATTTTACGAAAAGTTACCTTTAGGCAGCGGATAAATCGTTCCAAATCATTATTAGTCCTAGGAATGATTGCTTTATCGTAATGATAAAATAGTCCTTCCCAATAGCTGGTCATAAATTTTAAAATATTCTCAACAGCCAACCGATCCTCTAAACACTTGGGGCGTAGTTTTAAGAGTTCATCAAAGCACATAAGCATTTCAGTTTCAACTTGTGTAGAACTTTTCTGGTGTTTTTTACTCTTATTTTGTTTAAGTGTGCGATTTACTCTAAAAATCCATTTGTAGAGACGTTTTACCTGTTGATATCTTGATTCTAATACGTCAAGTATAGAAAGTATGCGAAGCAATTTTTGTAACTCTGTGTTTGGGTGGTGTTTGTTGTTGCGTTCGATTGATTGTTTGATGGTTTTTAGTCGTGTGTAGAGTTTTAGTCCTCCAGGATCTAAAGGATAGCGGCCGTCATCTTGTAGTGTGAAGCGTATGGTTTGGTAGTAGTTGTAGATGAGTGTGCTTTGTTTGTCTTCTTCTTTTTTGTTTGCGGCTTTTTGTTCAACTGGTTTTATGCCTCGAATTTTTTTCTTCAAGTCCACCTTTAAAGCCAGGTCTAAGTCGGCGATGGGTTTGGTTATGTTTTGTAGGTAGTGGAAGTGGTAGAGTTGGTGGGGTACGTCTGGGAATTCTTGTTTAACAGTTAGGTGGATGTTTCTTTGTCCATCACTAATTACTGCTTTTATGGGTATGCCTAGTTTTTTGTTTTCTTTTGTGGTGTGGTGATGTTGTTTTTGTTTGTGGTGTTAGGTTTTTTGCTAAGAGTGTTGTTTTTGTTGTGTGGTCTTTTAGTATCTATAGGGTTTGGTTGCCTTTTTTTGGTTGTACGCCGTCTATGGCGAGATTTATGCCTCCGTTTGCACGGATTTTGGTTAGTTGGTGGTGGTTTTGTTTTATGTCTGCTTTGACTAGTGTGAGGTAGGCTTGGGTAGATGGTTTATTTTTTGAGCGGCTTATTTGTTGGTGTTGGTTTGTTAGGGTTTGTTTGATTTGGTTGGTGGTTTGGTGGTTTTGGTAGTATAGTTGGCCTATTTTTGTTATGACATCTATGCTGTATTGGTTGGTATTTGATGTTGAGTGTTTCTGCTTTTGTTGAGTGGTATGTTTGTTTGGTGTTTTTGGTGTTTTTGTTTGTGTGTTTGTGGGTGTAGTTTGTTGTGTGTGGGGTTTGTTTTAGTGTGGTGGATGTTTTTGTGTTATGTTGTGTGGTTTTGTTTTAGGTTTTTGTTGTAGTGTGGATTAGGTTTATTTTTGGCTTGTAGATGGTTGTTTTGTTTTGTTGTATGTTTTTGTTTTTTTTCACGGATTCTTGAACATTAGTGAGCATAAAAGCTTGTTGAGAATTTTTAGTTGTGCAATCATCTAGTGAGTTATGGATGTATGGTTTTTTTGGTATTTTGTTTGGTGTTTGGGTTGTTGGTTTTTGTTTTTGGTTTCTTTTTTGGTTTGTTGGTGATTGTGATTTTTGAGGTGTCTGATATTTTGTTGACTTGGGTTGTGTTTTCGTGTTCTATGGTTTTGTTTTGTTTGTTAAGTATGTGTGTTGTTGTTGTTTTTCATTTAGTAGTGTATTGTGTTGTGGATTTTTTTTGTTGTTGTATATCATATTTTAATATTAACAGTTGTATATGGGTGTAAATTTTATTTTCAATCAGTTTTTAATTGTTAAAATGAATCAAACGTCATTTTTATATAACTATGCTAACTCAATTTACTATAAAAAAAGAAGGAAAACATTAAAACATTAATTACTCAATGTTCCAACGTTTTGCAACTTTAACTGCAATAAACACCAGTAAAGCTACTATCGCAAAAGTTAACAGAGCAACCAAAAAGTCACCATATGCAAATATTTGAGATCCAACTTCAAAAGTACCCTCAGCCAAGTTATCTAAACCTGGAATAAGCAAACCAATTGCCGGCAACAGCAAATCTTTGACTAATGCCTGAACCAAATTACCCAAGTACATGCCGATAATAAATGCAATAGCTAAGCCAAATATTTTGTATTTAGACAAAAAATCTTTAAATTCAGTCCACAAAGTTTGTTTTGGTGGAGAAACCGGTGGAGGAGTTTTTTCCATTGATTCTCTAATTTTTCGTAATTCAACTAATATTTCATCATCATTTGTCAATAATAGTAACCTCAAAATGTTTTACAACATATCATTAATAAAAATATCGTCAACATTGTAACTGATTATAAGCAAACAAGTTAATCATCAAAAATCGCGCCATCAACAAGTCGATGCTGGAAGAACCACAAAAACATATAAACCACCACTCATAACATGAAAGTGTTCATGTTTAGAGAGATTTATGACGTAATAACTTACGAACAGACAAGTAGAATGTAAATTAATGGTAAAATGCAAGTATTGTCTTCCAGAAAGAAACATTAAAAACTAGTAAAATTATGAAAAAACAGTTTTATCTCCCTAAATATGAAAACTCTCCACATATAACATAGATTCAGAGGAAAAAGACTGATACTACAATTTAACACCTTTGAATCTGTATCAAAAACCGGTAATGTCCGATATTAGTTGAAGCGATCTCCGAAAACCTACATTTTTTAAAAAATACCTGCTAAAAACTATGTAACTATGTTGTCTGTTTTTCTTAAATGATTTTTTCGGAGGTTGCCTACAATATTAAGAGATAGTAATTGTGCCTGCAACACGCAGTTTTATACCTTCTAAATACATTAATATTGCTTTATCACCTGCTTTGTAGGCAAGAGGTTTATCCAATGTTAGTGTTAGAATTATATTTCTAAAGTTAGTTTCTTCTGTAACAGTTTCTATTTTAGCGGTAAGGAATTGTGTCCAATGCCCAATATGCATAACCATGCCCTCTTTAAGAGGCGAAGGCCAATATTTGGTTAATTGCACACATCCTTTCAATGTATTGTTTGTTTTAACCATCGGATCGTTAGTTAAAATTGTGCCTCTGTCAAGACTGTCAACTTCTATGCCTTTTAAAGCTAGACCAACGCGGTCGCCTTCACCTGAGAGATCATGTTCTTCATCGTGTTTTTGAATTGAACGAACTTGGGTTGTTTTTCCAGTTGGCAATACGTTTAGATTTGCATGTTTTTGTATAAAACCATTTGCTACAACGCCTAATATGACAACACCTACACCTTTAACATTGAAGGCGTGGTCTACTGGCACTATTCCGATTGGTTGCTGATTGGGCGATAATTCAGAGTTTTTTTGCTTGGCAGCTTCGGTAAGTAATTTTTCTCGAAGTTGTATGGGATCATCATTTATAATTTCAAATTTTTCAAGACTTGTTTCCTTGATTAACGGTAAAATTTTTTCTTTAGTTATATAGTTACGCAGTACAAAATAGCCGCTTTCTATACCAGCAACTTGTAGCATGACAATACATTCGCCCAATGTTGAGTTTACCTCATCTACAACTATGACAGCTTTTTTTGCCAGTGAAACTGCATAAAATAATGGTGCAAGACGTTCAGGGTAACGAGAAGGTTCAATGAAAGTAATGGTCGCATCGTCTTTTTTTAGGTTGTAAAATGTAATGTCAGTTGAGGTTCCTTTTTTGCCAAGATTACCTGCATAACCTTCACTGCCTAAAACAGCTACTGTAAGATTTCCCATAGATATCCCGTTTACGTTACGATTGAAAGAATGAAGAATACTTAAAGATAAGGTATGTGTTTAGCTCGCGTGAACATACATACATACATAAACATGTGTGTTGTCATGCTTGTTGAACGGAAAATAACATAAAAATTTTAATTGCAACTTAAAACAGGCAAAGGAAAACTCTTTTTTCACCAAGAGCAAGCACATACAACATAAGTGTTGCTAGTCATTAAGTGTTTTTTCTTTACTGTATCAAACATTAGTAACAGTTAACTGATAATTCGTGAAAATAATACCGTTTGAGAGTTTAAATCTATTACAGATAACTTTTTCTTTAAAACTTGAATTTACACGCTAAACCTGTGAACTTTATAAATTCAGGTTAGACAGACTCTACCACTATGCCATTTGTTCAACTGAATTAAAAAGACATTTATCCTTAGTGTTTGTAGGGTAAATAATAAAAATGTTCTTAGCACCAATATTGTAGTGAGAAAAAAATGTTAAAAATACATGAGCCTGTAATTATTGTAAACTTTAAGACTTATCTTGAATCAACAGGTAAAAAAGCTATACATCTTGCAAAACAGGCTGAAAAAGCCAGTCAAGAAACAGGTGTTCAAATTATAATTGCCCCTCAGTTTGTTGATTTAGCTAAAATTGCTGAAACAGTAGAAATCCCTGTTTTTGCTCAACATCTTGACCCTATAAACCCTGGCAATAGCACAGGACATATTCTTGCAGACGCCTTAAAAGAAGCCGGCGTCGTAGGCACACTTATCAACCATTCTGAAAAACAACTCCGACTTATAGATATTCAAACAACGGTGGAACTTGCAAAAGAAAAAAAACTTGTTTCATGTGTTTGCGCAAACAATCCAACTGTAAGTGCAGCAGTAGCCACCTTAAAACCAGACATAACATCAATTGAACCACCCGAACTTATCGGTACAGGAATACCTGTATCTAAAGCAAAACCCGAAATCATAACAAACACCATAACCTTAGTACATCAAATAAATAAAAAAATGCCAATCTTATGCGGCGCAGGCATCAGCCAAGCAGAAGACGTAACAAGTGCATTAAATCTTGGAACCCACGGCGTACTAGTTGCAAGCGGCATTGTCAAAGCAAAAGACCCATACAACATCCTATGTACATTTGCTAACGCAACAACAAAATAACAAAAAAAGGGATTAACATTGAAAGTTGAACCTGAATGTGCATCATGTCTACTTGCTAGAGCACAAATACAAATCTATCAAGCAACCACAAATCCTGCTCTTCGATTTAGATGTATGGCAGAAATTGTAAAACTTATAAACCGCGACTTCAGACCAACAACTATCGCAGCTGACATCGGTACTACAAGAGACCGCATAATTCGTCAATTAACCAGCAATCCAGATCCATACAGACAAATCAAAAAAGAAGCCAACACAAAAGCCCTTAAACTCTTACCACAAGCTAAAAAATATGTACAAACAGGACACACCCAACAGGAAAGATTCAAAAAAGCATGTCTATGCGCAATTGTTGGTAACATCATGGAATTTGACATTCCAGGTCACAAATTCACTCTAAGAAGTATACCAAAAATTATTAAAGACGCTGCCAAAGACTTATTCATTGATGACATCGATAAAGCATATAATATAACTAAAAAATTAGATAACGTTTTATATCTTGCAGACAACGCAGGCGAAATTATTTTTGACACTTTACTTGTTGAACAACTTAAAAACATGGGGCTAAAAGTTACGTATGCTGTCAAAAGTGGACCCGTAATTAATGATGCTACACTTGAAGACGTAGAAATCTCAAACATTGATAAACTCGCAGACGAAATCGTCACCACTGGAACTGACGCCGTAGGGCTGCTAAAAAAACAAGTTTCACCAGAATTTTTAAAAATCTATGATCAAGCAGACATAGTTTTCGCTAAAGGCATGGGATATGCCGAAACCATAACCGAGTACAACTATACTAAACCCCACTTACATTTACTACGAACAAAATGCACTCCAGTAGCGAATTATTTTTGTGCCCCACGAGATAAAAACATTGCAAAATTAATAACATAAATAAAACGCGATATTTGCAAAAACATGCTACTATAACACTTGTAATGGTGTGCTAAAAAACTTTTCAAAGACAGTATATGTAAAATTTATGTTAGTAAATCAAATTAACCGAATGGAAAAAATGGCAAAACTGCAACATGTTACTTTTCAAATTTGTATTTGACTTTTTAATGCTGCTTTTATATAACAAAAAGACTTTTTTACAAAAAATAGAAAATAGTGTAAAAGAACGCCAATATTGGTGGACCGAGCCGGATTTGAACCGGCGACCTTTCGATTATCAGTCGAACGCTCCAGCCGTGCTGAGCTACCGGTCCGCCTATTTCTGAACGTAACTTTAGTAAATAATATTGTAGGTTTATAAGAATAACGGATTTTTTCCCACTGTAAACCATGGTAATTAATAGATAACGCTTTTCACTAGGCTGTAGTACACGGCTTACGCATGAAAACCATAAAAACAGAAAAAACAAAACATCAACCATAAAAACAAAGTCACACTGACAGTTATGACATTTCTCAGAAAAACACGTATTTTTAGGTACAACTACTATTTGTATTGATATTTGGATACGTTTTTATGTTGCACTGTATGTTATTGCGAGTGATTGTTATGGTATCGCCTATGCTTTGCACTCCTGAAAATACTCCTGTATTGTGTGATCCAACGGTGTAGGCTTGGCTTGACGAGTTTGTTAAGTCGTCTACTCGTTCGCATTATAGTTTACGGTTTTGTGCTTTTTGTGATACTGCACGTATAACGCATGAACATTAAACAAACCGCTTACAAACAACAAAAACCCCCCACAAATAACAAACACAAAAGACACAAATAAGCCAACATTGTTTATTAAATACAATAACTCAACATATAAAATAACAAATAATTTATAAACAGTCAACACAAATACACCACATACAAAATACACGACAAAACACACAACAAAACACAACAATAAAAACGCGCTACAACTGTAATACTTACAACAATCATATAAGCATCAAAAACAGGTAACAGGGAATTAAAGCAATATCCTCTGCCTCTATGCGCAGAGTGTTTTTTGTTATCACATTACCACTACAAGATTTTCCACCCCGTGTAAAAGTGCGCAAACCATGCATATCAGATCGAACAATACTATTTTGATACTTTACCTCTAATGGTAAATATTTACCATTCAATTTCACCACAAAATCAACTTCTCTACCCGAAGAATCTCGCCAATAATACACCTTATTAGTATAGTTATAGTCAGAACTTGGAAACAAATTATACACTAACCGTATTAAATGATTACATACAACTGATTCAACTAGTTTTGAACATGTTTCAGATTTTTCAAGATACTCTTTCGCATTCTCAAAAGGAGGCAGTGAAAAAGCCCAGCTTTTCAACACATGAAAAATAAACGGATCCTCAAAATAAATCTTCTTTTCTTTTTCAAACATTGGAGCATCTTTATTACGGTTTAATTGATAAATTGTTGAAACAGTAAAACTTGATTTTAAAATATCCACATAATCCGCAACAGTGTGGTGAGAACCTAAATCAGTTTGCTTACACAAGGACTGCCAGCTTACTGGACTAGACAAATTTTCACTTAAACGTTGAACAATCTGAGCCATATAGATTTCTTTCTTTTGCCACTTGGCAACGTCACCTAATACTGCATTAATGTGTGTTTCATAAATATTTGAAGGAATTATTTTTTTTGATAAATACGCATCAATAGCTGTTGCTATACCGCCTGTAAGCAAATAGCTGTGGAATAATTCCTCTAAATCGCTATGGTAATAGTCCAACTTTTCAAGTTGTGATGGAATTTGGGCTTGGGCAAGCAAATTTATGAGGGATAGACGGTTTTTTGGTTTTAAAAGGTGTAAATCTTCCATAACTGAGCGTATTTTTGGGTTTTGAATTTCGACGTATTCAGCAAATTTCATAGGTAAAAAAATTTTATCAACTACATCAGTGGTGTTGCCTCTTCTGCCGGGCAGTCTTTCAGATGCGTTTCTGATATCTATGCTGTGTGAACCAGTTAGAATTACGGTACAATTTTCCAGTAGTCCTTCATCAAATAGTGCTTTAATGCCTTTTTGCCAATCCTTTACTGAGGAGATTTCATCAATAAATAAGAACAGACGTTGATTAGGCAGATTTTTTCTTACGCCGCGTATGTAGCAGTCTATGATTTGGGCTAGTTCTTTTGGGTTGCTAACAAGGTCGCAGGCGTAAAAGAAAACTTGTTCGGGGATGCAGTGGGTTAGTTGTTCTTTTATCATTATTTTTATGAGGGTTGTTTTTCCTACTTGTCTTGGGCCGCGGATGGTGTATATTGCGTCTTGGTTGAGGTTGAATTTGTGTTTGATTCTTGGGGTCCAGTCTATTTTTGAGGTTTCGAGTTTTTTGATATTTCTGTCTTGTGAGATTTGTTGTTTATCTTTCCACCAGGGATTTTTTTGTGCTAATTCGCTAAATTCCATAGACGTTTCAACTCATTTTATTGCCTGAAGTTTATAAATGTTTGGGCGATACACTGCCCGGATATTTATAAACACTTGGGCAATATACTGCCCAGATAGATTAAGTTTACCCCCCAGACTGTCTAAAAACTAACCGAAACTATGAACAAAAAATAAAAACTGTATAATATAGAATATTTAAATAACAAAAACATAAAATATTTCTAAAATTTGAATTTTTTAGAATTGTTTACAATAGCAAAAATTCTGTAACCTAGTTTTCCGACTTGTGGAACAGTTGTATAGACAAAAATAAGTTTTTTAAAGGAACAATTACGGTGAAAGGTACAGAAATTACTGTTTTGCCCAAAGACACGTATAATGACTGCATAAGTCTGACTGATATTGCCGATACAAAAATCCACTCGAACCAAAAGATGTTGTTGCAAACTGGATGCGTCTTTGCAATACTATAGAATATTTGAGTGTTTGGAAGCAACTTTACAACTGAATTTTAAAGGGGTCGAATTCGATGCCTTTTTACACCAAGCAGGTGCAAACGCGTTTACCTTATCCCCGCAATGTTGGATTGACACTACAAATGTAATCGACGTAGAATCT
>WRNB01000086.1 GCA_009776805.1 Candidatus Bathycorpusculum grumuli
AAATAATATGGGTTTATTTGTGTCTTTTGTGTTTGTTGTTTGTGGGGGGTTTTTGTTGTTTGTAAGCGGTTTGTTTAATGTTCGTGCGTTCTACGTGGGGGGTACACCAGTTTTTAGAGGTTTTGTACCCGTCAATAGTGTTTCATCAAACTTGAGATAAGCAAACCGACCTGCACTTAAAAGTTGATAGTGAGTCTTTGAGTTTTCAAATGACTTGGCTGAAAAATTTTTTGAAGCCATTTGGGTAGGTATAAGTTCAGGATAATATTTTCTCATCAAGGTTTTATACTTATCAATGCTTTTTGTAATATCATCCCAATACATATCGTCAATAGTCAAGTTGTATTTTTTACGAAGCTCTATTACTGCATCTTGAACATGCTTATCTTTATCATGGGATGTCATGATGATTATTTTTTCAACATTTCCTTTGCTAATAATCGACTTAACATCTTTGGTAATGTCGCTAATCAAACGTTTAGCGTTTGGTTCTGTGTAATTTTTGAATTGTGCTACGATAAGGTGCTTGTTTTGTTCAAGATATAGTGCATCACGACCTTCTTGGTGTTGTCCTATCCGACCATAATTTGACCATTTTGATTTGTATTGTTTAGTAAGAATATGTGTACAAAGCTCTTCAAAATCGCGATAATCTTCTAGTTTACGCCACTTCTTGCGGGGGAATGACATAATAATCATCACTTGTTATGTATTAATTGTACATATTGTTTTTCTTTAGTTGACACCAATTTTCTGTTCGCTTGTATCTCTGCGTACTTTTTTGGTTTGGCTTAACCTATTCTTTCCAAAATACTTGTTTAGTGAACAGATTAATTCGCCTACGGTAATGCCTGCGTTGAAAGATACTATGTAGTTTTGTGTGTCTGTTGCTTCTCCAGCAAAATGTTCATAACTATCGGTTATGGGGGAAACAAACAATGTGGGAATGTTTTTGGCGGCCATTTTTACGATGCCGTGGGTGGTTTCAATTGTGGCGGCAGTTCCTGTTTGTGGATATTGCTTTTTGAAAGCGTGGTATGCTGCAGGGTCTGCTTGTCCGTATGTTTTGTAATCGGTTACATTTATTGCTCCTATGGCGACAAAGTCAAGATTTGCAGTGCATGTTAAGGGGTTAGCTGGAGCGTTTTGGGCTGGAATAAATTTGGTCAACACTTTTTTTCGAAAATCATCATCCACAAGATGGTAGATTTGGGGTGATACATTATTTTTTAGTAGGTCAATTATGATGTCTATGTGGCTTGTTGTGGTGGGGTCATAGTTTCTTGCATCAAACATGTAAAATGTTCCACCAATATACACTGAACCATTCAAAGACGTAGCACCCTGTTGGATATCGGGTGTTGATTCAGCAGTACTAACACTAATAACAAGATCAGGGCTATCACACTCAATATACCGCGGTAGTACTCTATATTTTTCCTCAGAACTAGAAGAACTCACATCAGAAGCCATCAAATCCTCAATGCAACGAACAAAAACATCTACATACTCCAAATGAAAAACTGCCCGGTACTCACTCATCCTACAATCACCCCTCTTAGGCGTATTAATAACAACAGGAAACGGCAACTCCTTAGATCTCAGTTTCGGATTTGTCAACGCACTCAAAACCGGCTCAGTTTCCCAATTCTTATTCACAACAACCTCAATTTTCCGCTTCATCCAATATGTCCTCCACTAAAATAACATAAATCATAAGTCTATTTAGAGTTTTGGAGATAAAATAAAAATGTTAGCGTAAAAAATACGTTAATAATGCTGAAATGAGTATGAAATGATAAGTCTCAACACAATTAACCAACATGTATAGAGCAAAAACGGCCTATTGAAATAACAAAAAATACTTTAAATCACATTACTATAAAGCTAACCCCAGTCGGTAATGGCACCATGTTGTTTCAAAGACCGTATATCGTCCTCAGTTAAGTTATCACATTGTATGCCTCTAAAATCAGCACCTAAAAATTTCACATGTGCTAAAGCATATATTGTTTCTATTAATTGCCATGATTCGTTCTCCCACACTTTACAGGAACCATCAACTGATGCGGTTGCGATGTATTTTCCATCTGGACTAAAACACACCCACCACAAGAAATCTGTGTGCGCTTGTAGGGTGTGTACTAGTTTACCCGTTTCATACTCCCAAACCCTCACAATATCCCCATATGAATTGGTTGCTAGATATTTTCCATCTGGACTAAAACACACAAGATCTCTGCTATCTTCTATGGTGCGTACTAGTTTACTCGTTTTGTGTTCCCAAACCTTCACACCAGAGGGTGATATGGTTGCTAGATGTTTTCCATCTGGACTAAAACACACACAACCACCTGCACCTGTGTCGCATGATGAGCCGTTTTGTAGAGTGTGTACTAGTTTACCCGTTTCATACTCCCAAACCTTCACAACACCATCACCTAATGCGGCTGCTAGATGTTTTCCATCTGGACTAAAACACACACAACCACCTGCACCTGTGTCGCATGATGAGCCGTTTTGTAGAGTGTGTACTAGTTTACCCGTTTCATACTCCCAAACCCTCACAATATCCATATATGAATTGGTTGCTAGATATTTTCCATCTGGACTAAAACACACCCAACTCACACGATCTCTGCTATCTTCTATGGTGCGTACTAGTTTACTCGTTTTGTGTTCCCAAACCTTCACACCATCTTCTGATGCGGCTGCTAGATGTTTTCCATCTGGACTAAAACATGCACGATGCACTGAGCATAGATAATCATCTATTAGGTAGTTTAGTTTAAAGTTTTTTGTCTCAAAAACTCTTATAATATTGTCATCTGAGATGATTGCTATGTATTTACCGTCTGGATTAAAACATACATGACGCACAGTACATGTGTACCCCTGCAGAGTGTGTACTAGTTTACCCGTTTTGTTCTCCCAAACCTTCACAGACACATCATGACGTGAAGTTGCTAGATATTTTCCATCTGGACTAAAACACACACAACTCACGACATCTGTGCTATCTTGTAGGGTGTGTACTAGTTTACCCGTTTCACACTCCCAAACCCTCACATCACCATCTTTTGATGCGGTTGCTATATGTTTTCCATCTGGACTAAAACACAAAAGATTTCTGCTATCTTCTATGGTGCGTACTAGTTTACCCGTTTTGTGTTCCCAAACCTTCACACCATCCAAATATGATCGGGTTGCTAGATATTTTCCATCTGAACTAAAACACACAAGACCTCTGCTATCTTCTATGGTGCGTACTAGTTTACCCGTTTTGTGTTCCCAAACCTTCACACCATCCAAATATGATCGGGTTGCTAGATATTTTCCATCTGAACTAAAACACACCCAATCCAATGAAACTATGTGCTCTTGTAGTGTGCATGCTAGTTTACCCGTTTCATACTCCCAAACCTGTACTAAAAATTTGGTGTGTTGTGTGTATGATCGTTCACCCGTTTCCCAAATTATCACATCACCATCACTTGATGCGGTTGCTATATGTTTTCCATCTGAACTAAAATACTGATTATACACTATGTGTGAGAATTTTCGTTGTGTGTATGATCGTTCACCCGTTTCATACGCCCAAATCTTCACATCACCATCACTTAATATGGTTGCTATATGTTTTCCATCTGAACTAAAACGCACATACACTACGTATTTTAGTAGTGCCACATTCTTCACTAAATCTGGGTGTGTTTGTAGGGTGCGTACTAGTTTACCCGTTTCACACTCCCAAACCCTCACACCATCTTTTGATGCGGTTGCTATATGTTTTCCATCTGAACTAAAACACACCTTAGACGTGTGACCTGAGCTTTCTTGTAGGGTGTGTACTAGTTTACCCGTTTCACACTCCCAAACCCTCACACCATCTTTTGATGCGGTTGCTATATGTTTTCCATATGGACTAAAACACACCCACCATACTATACTTGTGTGTCCACGTGAAAAAAGTACGTCCGTAGATATGTATGAATTTATAAATTTACTTTTACAGATATTTTTACCTGCTAATGTACACATTCTCAGGTCTAGTTCTGAAAAATCTTCCGCAGACATGTCTCCCTTACGCGCATACTCGATTATTTGTAGGGCATTAAAAACTCCAATTTGCGCTTCGCTGCCCACTTCTTTTTTAAAACATTTTAGATATTCTCTTAATTTTGAGGAGTTGTCTGCTTTGTGTTCCTGTAAAATTTCTAAAAGCATCTGTGAAACATGAAATGGTAAAACTCTATTGGTAAATACGGGTTTATCCTGTAATTTCATTTGATTTTTTATGTGTGTCGCTGAGAAAATGTCTCTGAAATACTCATGAATAAATGTATAGGTGTCTCCTTTAACTTTTTCAATGGGCTGTAGTTCTATAATGCCGAAATAGTCAACAAATAAGTTCAATAGTGTTTCTGTTTCGCCAAGGTTACATAACGTCTGTATCTCCGTTTCGTAAAGAATCAGGTCATCAGGTGTTTCATTCAAATTATTAACATGTGTAACAAATTCGTCAACGTACTTTTTCAGTTCGCTTCTTGTGAAATGGAATTTTTCTTGGATTTCTATTTTATAGGCTATGTATGGTAATAGCCATCGGAACAAAAAATTTGCTGAATGCCCCTTTTTCTGTGAATCAGATTTTAGTATAATTTGGTGTTCTAAAAAATTCCAAATTATTTCGCCTGTTGTAACAGGGTTCTCGAGAAAGTTTGATAATTGTTTGTTGTTAATTTTTTCGGGTAAATTAAGTTTAAGTGCATAGATTTTTAACAACATTGGATTGCCTAAGACCGAGTAAAGTTCAGGAGTAAGCTTTGTTTCTTTATTACCTTGAGAATGTTTTTCTAACCAGTTAGCAATATTTTCTTTATCAATGGGTTTGAAAGTGAATCTTGTAAAACTATTTGTTGCAATATCTATAACGTCATTTCGAGAGGTGATGCATATTAGTACGCGTTTTTTCATAGTTAACTCTTTCAATTCTGTAAAGAAATTTTTTATATATTCGTTTTTCATTTCGTTGAAGCCGTCAAACAGAAGAACAACGTCTTCTTCAGTCATTAAACGATTATAGTTATTCTCTTCAACATCATAAACATTTATGATACGTCTATGAATAGTATTTGTGGAACTGTAATCACATAGAGGTACATAAAAGACTTGTATGTTTTGTTTTAAACAAATATCCCATAATCGTAAACAGGTCGTAGTTTTACCCATACCTCCATCACCAGTAAGAATCGCGTGGCGACAACCAGTCTCTTTGAGTTTAGTTAGAATATCCTCAACAGCACATTCATAATTATCATTTTTTATTTTCATAGGAATGTATTCGTCATCTTCATGTAAAACATTATACAATTTCCCCTGCGATGCCTTCCAGTAATCGAACTGAGTTTGCGAATTAATTCGATACTTATTAGGGTTGTACGGATGTAAAGATCCAATATTCCTTACATACGTAGGGAAATGTTTCACAAATATATCACTGTTTTGCATATCACAAAGAATTTCTTCAATGCTATCCCAAAATATCACTGTAACATTAAATGAATAGTTTGAACCAAGAGTCATAATTTTATTTTGAACAGTGCTATCTGTTCGATGTGAGGTCATAATAATAACTGTTACAACATTATCTATTTTAGAAATTGATGCAAGATCCTCACGTATACTGCCAATGAGCTGAGTTGCCTTGTTTTGTATGGTGTAATTTTTACATTGTGCTACAATAAGCCCATCGGACTGTTTAACATATAAATCAATCCCATGTTGGTTTTGTCCTGTGCGTCCATACTTGTCAAAGCCTGAAACAGGCTGTAATTTATATAGTACATTGAGAACGTCTTTGCATATAGATTCAAATTCCTTAGGATCTTTTGTTTGAGGCAACATCATCTGCGTCGTGGTCGGCATAGTTATCTCGTTATTCATTTTGCGATACCAATATATTTAGATTATCATATTGTAAGAAAACGATTGTAATGGATTGTAGGTTTTGTGAGTTATTACTTCAAAAAAACAATGACACGTTAATACTGCCCTTGAAGTATGGTAAATTATTTTTGAATATTAACCAATGTTTCAATGGGCGAGTTATGTATGTTCTTAATAAGCATTATAATGATATAACCGAAATTGAACCTGACGAATATTGCCACATAGCAAAAGAAATAATCAATATCAGTAAAGCGATAAAAGACATTTTCTCCCCCGATTTAGTAAACGTTGCATCATTAGGTAACTATGTTCAACACGCTCATTGGCACATAATCCCTAGATACAAAAATGATTCGAACTGGGGTTCTCCACCTTGGCCACATGGAGAAAAAATCTTGTCACAAGAAGAATTAAAATTAAAAAGTCAATTTATACGCGAACAGTTAATAAAAAAGGAATACTTTAAAACTTTAGATTTAACGAGTGACTCTGGGAGGGCTTCAAAATAGATACAATTTGTTATCGTGCATACCCATATGATCTTAAAAAAGAAAACATGATTCTAGGTTGGCAATATTCTCAGGATATTTTAACAAAACTAAATCAAAAACTGTCTAAACACGTTAATAATGAGGACCTAACAATAGCAGTTGCAGGATCTTTTGGAAGATTTGAAGCAGGCATCCCCTCGGATTTGGACTTTTTTGTTGTGAGTTGTAATGATGATTGTACAAATCAACAGATACATCAGACGGTTACAATGTTTGCTAAAGAGTTGAATTTGAACTTACCGAATAATGACGGCGTATTTTCTAAAGTGTTACAGTTGCCACAAATCATTACAGCTATGGGAAATCAACGTGAAACTCCTGATGAACTGGCACAGAGATTATTACTATTAGTAGAGACCCAACCAATATATAACGAAAGCTTTTATGAAAAAGCGATCAATGACATACTAGACAAGTATTTTGATTTACATAAAAATTATCCCGACAAAGAAGCAGTAATTTTGCTAAATGATTTAATAAAATATTTTCGTTACATATGCATGAATTACCAATTTAACTTTTGGAATAACGAAGAAAAATGGGTTATCCGTAATATCAAGTTACGTCATAGTCGCGTGGTAATGTATGCTGGATTATTGTTTGTGCTTTTGAATGCGAGTAAATATGGCAAAAATAAAACAGCCTACATAAAGGAAAAAATTAAACTAACTCCCATTGAGCGAATTGTTTCAGTATTAACTGAAAATTATGTTGATCCTTCACCGTTATTTGAGTGCTATGACAAGTATTTAGGCCGTATTAACAATGCAGAAGTCAGAAAAGTTTTTGCTGCAGACTGTCCGGTAAAATACACTGATAGATACAAAAATCCAATTTTCAAAGAACTAAAAATTAACTCCGATCAATTACAAACATTTCTAACTAACTCTGTACTTGGCATGAAAAAAAACTGGACACAAAAAGCGTTCGAATATCTGATATTTTAACAATCAAAAGAAAAAACAGGGCCATATTTAATAGAGAGGGCAATAAATCCCTAGCCTGATGCTGCAGTTGTACTGAAATTAGTGATGTTTGTTGTTGTGTAGTAATTAGTAATTGTTGATACTGGGTGATGTTGAACTGTGAAATGGAATTTACCTAAGAATTAATGCTGTAGATTAAACGTGTTTTTGATAAGTGTGATGTTTGTCAACAAAAATAGTGTGCCTTATGGTGAAACATTCTTTTGAAGACAATTATGCGTAACTGTTGTTTTATGGATATTCTTTTATTATACTACAGACATAATTTGAGTGATAACTATGTCACGAAAAGAGCATCATGTGGTTCCTAATGGTGATGGATGGTCAGTGAAAAGAGCCGGAGCGACTCGTGCAAGTGTGAATGCAAATACAAAAGCAGAAGCTGTTCGAATTGGACATGTTATTAGCCAACGACAGGGCAGTAATTTAAGAATACATGGCAAAGACGGAAGAATACAGAGCGCAAAGAAACCTGTTAATTCTTCTAGACGTAAAAGGTAGAGGAAAAATACGTGACAGGTAAAAAAACTGTATTGGCGTTGCTTTATGATTTTGATAAAACCCTTTGTACTAAAGATATGCAAGAGTACACGTTTATTTCTAAAATTGGCATGAGTTCCGAGGCGTTTTGGCGCGAAGCTGATGAACAAACAAAGACTCAAAAAATGGACAGGGTTCTTTCTTACTTGTACCTTATGCTCAGAAAAGCAGATGCCGCTAATCACCCGATTAGGCGTGAAGACTTTGTTGCGTTAGGTAAGGATTTAGAGTTTTTTCCAGGTGTTGAAGAATGGTTTTCGCGAATAAATAAACTGGGAAAGGAGATGGATCTAAAAGTTGAGCACTACATTATCTCGTCAGGTCTTCGTGAAATAATTGAAGGTTCAAATATCTATAAGCAATTTAAGGAAGTGTTTGCTTGTGAATTTTTATATGACGTAAATGGTGTTGCTTGTTGGCCAAAAATCGCAGTAAATTATACAACAAAGACCCAGTTTCTCTTTCGGATTAACAAGGGGATACTTGATATTTCAAATGATGATGATTTAAACAGGTATACTTCTGAGGATGAAAGACCCGTGTCATTTAGTAATATGATTTACATCGGGGACGGTTTGACGGATGTACCGTGTATGAAGTTGATAAAAGTTAACGGTGGTTATTCAATTGCTGTGTATAGAGAGGGGGAAAAAGAAAAAGTGAATAATTTACTAAGAGATGAACGTGTTGATTTTTTAGTCCCCGCGAATTATCCGAAATTCCCTAATTTTTACCTACCATATTTGTGTATAAACCAAAATTTACGAACGATTTACAAATTAGACCATTTTCCAAAAACTTCACAACACATTTATATGGTAGGTAATACCTACCATACAACTAAGTGAATCACATGCCAATCCG
>WRNB01000087.1 GCA_009776805.1 Candidatus Bathycorpusculum grumuli
GTCTTTTTTGCCGTTTTTTCTTGTTGGGGGTGTAGATGGATGTGTATTGTTTTTTGTTTTTGTGGTCGATGTGGATGAATGGTTTGCTATTTTGTGTTGTTCCTTTTTTTTGTTGTTGTGGCAAGAATGTGTTCTTACCACTGTTGTGTGAGTGTAATATAATGTTTGTGCACATATGTTTTGTGGTTTGAATTTTTTTTGGATGGTGTTTTTGTAAATTATGCATTTAAGGTATTGTGGTAAGAAATATCGCGGGAATTACGGTTAATTGATTCTTGTGTTGTATATCCTGTTTAATGATGAAAAAATAATAAGCACCAATATATTTATTAAAAGTACGATATGTCCGATGGATTAGGCAGTGAAGGCTATGAATAAGAAGAATCATGAATTGGCCACAACAAACAATCCACAAATTGATGAAAATTTACTGTTCACACAAGTAGCTAAAATTATTGAACGACGCAAATACTGTGCTATCATTCATGCCAACCAAGAAACAACCATGATGTTTTGGGAAGTGGGACAATACATCAACTCAGTCATACTTAACAGCAAACGTGCTACAATGGTAAAAAGATTTTGACGACGCTGTCGGCAAAATTGACAACAAATTATGGAAAAGTCTTCACAGAACGAAATCTATACAGAATGGCCTTATTTGCAGAGCGTATCGCGGATATGGAAATTTTGACGACACTATAGACAAAATTGAGTTGGTCACACATTATTGAACTGCTCCCACTGAAATCAACAGACGCACAGCTTTATTATGCTAATGAAGTTATTCAAAGAAATCTTGGGGTTCACGATCTCCGCCGTCAGATTTCACGCAAAGCATATGAACGACGAGAAATAGCAAATGCAGAATTATCCAAAGAATCAATTGTTCCATTTAATATTTTTAAGGACCCATATTTGCTCGATTTATTTGGGTTGAAAGAAAATTTTGTTGAAGCTGATTTGGAAAAAGCAATACTTACAGAGCTTGAAGCGTTTTTGCTTGAATTTGGTCACGGGTTTACGTTTGTTGAACGACAAAAACGCATGATTATAGATGGTGAGGATATTGTTCTTGATTTGCTGTTTTATCATCGGATGTTGAGGCGACTTGTTGCGGTCGAGCTAAAGCTTGGGGTGTTTAAGGCGGCTTATAAAGGGCAGATGGAGCTGTATTTGAAATGGTTAGACAGGTATGAGCGTAAAGAATGTGAAGAGACGCCTATAGGTATTATTTTGTGTGCGACTGCGAGTCGGGAGAAGGTTGAGCTTTTGGAAATGGATAAAGCGGGTATAGCTGTTGCAGAATATTGGACTTATTTGCCACCAAAAGCTGAGTTTGAAACAAAAATTAAAACAATACTTGTGGAAGCGCGGGAGCGTCTTGAACGTCGGAGAGTTTTTCCGCAAAGAGAAACACCAAAACATCTTGAATATTTCTATGAATCAAAAGATGATAACACAGAAGACCAGTAGACTGTTTAAAACTTGTTATTATTATAAAGGAAAGCAAAAATGGGGCTTTTTGGTGTTATCGCCAATAAGCGCGCGTCCGATCCGACCCCTGAACACTTCACCTCATTTTCTTACCTATGGCAGGGTTGATTTCTGCATCTATCTCTAGTACGTGGAGTCTTGGTTTGTTTGGTTTGGGTTATGGAGTTGGGATTTGGTTGCTCATTTTTTAACCTTCAGGTCTACTGCTCTATGTTTACTGTTTTTAAAAACCCAAAACATAAAAGTTGAAAAGACACCTGTGAATGAACCATGCAAAAAACCCTCTAAACTCAAAATGCAAAAACAAAAACACTATTTTGTACCTACAAATTGAACAAAAGAAAATGCCAATCTGCCATCAATGTTGGGCTGATCTGGCGAAAACTATTGTTGAATAGGATGAAACGGGATTAAAAACTAATCAACCCTATGCAGTGTTTTAATACAAAACAACACAAAAACTTGCCGATGCGGATACCAACTGGAAATAAAACAAGGACAAATAACCCATCAAAAACCATAACTATACGTAACATTTCTCACAACTTGCATGCCAGTAGAATTTGTTCAAAGTTAGTTTGCTATACGTGCTAAACCCAAGAGCATTACTCTATCTCATAATCGTCTGAATTATCCACTTCACCAGTGGTACAGGTAAAACATGCAGGATACCCTGTAATGGCAGAACCTATAGCCCAAATTGGTTGTCCGCAGTGGTTGCATTTTGCTCCGTTTTTCTTATCAGCAACAGCAACGATTATCTTTTTCTTTACCTCAACAATGTTTTCAGCAGGATTAGCTTCTTTATATTGTTCCAAAAACTTTTCAATAGATATAAATACAAACATACGTCTACCCTTTTCTCACAATCTCTATCTTTCCTGATTTAACACACTTAATAAATCTCTTTCATGAAAGTCTAAAATATCTTATGCCCATATCACAATCAACTAAACATGCACCCTACCATTAGTGTGGAGGGATGCATTGTTTTATTTTACGCTTGCAATAACTTTAAAACCATATTTTTTCGCTGATACTTCCCACTCTTACGATAACACTCCACAAGCTAAGACGGCGACACATCTTTTGTCGCCTCATAAATCCGAAACCGAATCTGATTAACCTCTTTCCCAATAGAGTTAACTGATTCCATCACCTTCAACGACAAACACCATACGAATAAATCTCAACTACACAACCCCTTCAAAGCATTAATAATACCTGTTCCAAATTTAGGTTTACACCTAACAATATACCGGTGACTTGCAGATTTAACTGTTTAAGTGTTATTCCTTGTCTTTATCTTCAATCACGTCTGCAAGGAGCCGCGCAAAATCAACAGCCTTCTTGGAAGTTATAACAGGCTCGCCGGACGCTTTTTCAATAGCCTTTCTCGTATCCCCCGCAATACCCCCACCTTGCCTTGCTACATTTACATTTTCATCAAAAGTTTGCGGTTTTTGCTTTTTTGAAAGCGTAGTCGTAGTCACTTCCGCAAGCTGATTAAGCGTTAACTCTAACATTGACATATTATCACGAAGACTTTCTTTTTTCAACCCCTTCAACTGCTTATATTGCCTTGTTGACACACCCGCCCATGCCTTGGTTATTTCATCAGTTAAAATAGCGTACTCCGAACCATGTTTTACTCCGCGATCACTCCACTCATCAACCAATTCTTTCCGCACCTGTATAGCTTGTAAACGTTGGTTAATCCATTCACGCGAATAACCTTTTCTTAAATATGTAGCAAGTGCGCGATCAATCGTTAATTCAGGATCTATGGCCTCATCAATCCGATCTTTACCAACAGACGCCAACCATAACTTAAAAGGCTCAGCCTTAGGTGAAGGTATGGACTGAATTATACGCAAAATACCTTTAGTATCCGCAACATCAGTTTTGTAAAATTTTCCATCGACAGACTGCATTTTCAGTTGACTACAAATTGTAGTCAACTCACTTCCTTCTTGTTTTAGACGTGTTTTTAGTACGCTCCAATATTTACGTGCCCCATCATGCGTTGGCTGTTCGGTTAATACTGAAACAATATCAACAATAGAGAAATACCATTCCTGCTTTTCCTCATCCCAAACGGTACGAATACGCTTGCTTTCAAACAGCTTGACATTATTATCGTCCATGCGACCAACTCCCAAGACAACAAAATATTGCACATCAACACATTTAACATTATAGACAAAATTCGAGAAAATTCAAGCGCAAATAATCCGCTAAAGTTTATAAATCCAAAATGAGAAAATAACTTGATAATCATGGGTTTTGCAGGCGATTTGGGTGCGGAATTCACGGTCATGTGCCAAAATAGTTTATAAACAAAGTCATCATTATTATCTACACAAGAACAGCGAACACAATAAAAATAACAACAAAATACATACATTGCAATAACAAAAATAGTAAAAACTGGCAAACAACCAAACAACACACCACACTACAAATGCAACAACAACAAAAAAACCTTCCAAACAAAATACACAAACAAAAGCGCACTACCACAAACCAAACAACTAAAAGTAAAAACGTCTATAAACGGTAATGGCATACGCAATATTTCACGAGTTTTAAGCATCAGCCAAAACACCACTATATCGGTTTTAAAAAAACAAAAAATATCGAGAGTTTCCACATTTAGAGAGATAAAGACATTTTTCGTACTATACTGGTTTTAACGTTACTTTCTAGAAAACAACTCTTGTATTTTACCAATTAATTTTCGTCCACTTACCCACACGTAAAGATATTACGCTACAAATCTCTCTAAACGTGAACACTCTCCAAAGGACAATCAATTAGTCAGTTAGTTATGAAGTGTGTGAAAATAAGTTGTGATTATTTTTACTGGAAATACATGTAATTCCAATGTATTAGTTACAAGTTATTTCTGCACAATTCCTTAGTTAGGTTTAATTTCGAGGTAATTGCCAAAGTTGATAGTAAAAACCTGCCAAAATTGATAGTAAAAACCTGCCAAAATTGATAGTAAAAACCTGCCAAAATTGATAGTAAACTATTGACAAAGTTTAAAGTTAGGTTATAATATAAATGGGTGATAAGATGAACAATAGCTACATTAAACGTATTTCAGACGAAAAATTAAAACTTTTACTGCAAGCCAAAGGGGCTGTCTTAATAGAAGGTGCTAAATGGTGTGGCAAAACAAGCTCAGCCGAAGAAATGGCAAAAAGTGTTTTGTACATGCAAGACCCCGATACTTCAAAAGTTAATATTCTGACAGCAAAAACTAAGCCCTCCTTACTATTAGACGGCGAAACACCACGATTGCTAGATGAATGGCAAGTAGCACCCGAACTGTGGAACGCAGTTAGATTTGCTGTTGATAAACGCCGCGCTAACGGACAATTTATTCTAACAGGCTCTGTTACTCCAATAAGGACAAATGACATGCACACGGGAACCGGAAGAATTGCTCGAATGAAAATGCGCACAATGTCACTGTATGAAACCGGTGATTCTAATGGCAAAATTTCTCTTGAAAGATTGTTTAACGGCGAAGAATCTGCTGAAAGTAAGTCCAATATCTCTATTGAACAATTGGCATTTTTGATAAATCGTGGCGGTTGGCCAGCAGTCGCACGACAAACAAACGAGAAAATCGCGCTTGCAACCGCTAACGATTATTTAGAAGCAGTTGCCAACGAAGATATATCAAATGCAGATGGAATCGAGAAAAATCCCGATAGAGTTAAAGGGTTATTGCGCTCTTTGGCAAGAAATATATCAGGTGAGGCGAAAAATTCAACCATATTAAATGATTTAATCGAGAATGATGAGGCACTCTCACAGGTCACAGTTAGCCAATATATCGATGCGCTCAAAAAAATATTTGTTATTGAAGATTTGCCTGCGTGGAGTCCCAAACTTCGTTCTAAAACTGCAATACGCACAACCGCAAAAAGACATTTTGTTGACCCCTCTTTAGCAACTGCGGCACTTCGTGCAACCCCTAAAAGGTTGTTATCTGATTTTGAGACGTTTGGTTTTCTTTTTGAATCGCTTTGTATACGGGATTTAAGAGTTTATGCTGAAAGTATTGATGGGGCTGTTTATCATTATAGGGATAAAAGCGGTTTGGAGATAGATGCTATAGTTCAGCTTGCAGATGGGCGTTGGGGTGCTGTTGAGATTAAGCTGGGTGGTGGTGAAATTGAGGCGGCTTCGGAGAAGTTGTTGAAGCTGAAAAAGGTTGTAGATACTGTAAAAATGAGTGATCCTTCGTTTTTAGTGGTGCTTACGGGAACGGAGTATGCTTTTAGGCTGGAAAATGGCGTGTTTGTTGTGCCGCTTGGGTGCTTGAAGAATTAAAGGGTTATCTAAAAATGAAATTTAATAGTCAAACTGTTCAATTTAGTATCTTGCGGGTAAAATTCTTTGTAGGGTGTGTAGAATTTTTGTTTGTTTTGGTTTCGGCTCAGCTGAGTTGGGGTAGTTTTTATTTTGGGCAGAAAATGTTAAAAAATTGGGTGTGTTATGAAGTGTTTTAATTGTTGTTGTCGCTTGCTATAAAGTGTCTTTGATGTTCAAAAGTGTATTTTATGGCGAAATTATCTTTGATTTGAACATAAATTTTTGATGTTTCATCAAAACCTGTTAGTTTACTTGATTTAGGATGTTATCAAATTATCTTGTACCAACTTTAAAGATTGGCGATATAGTGATATGGATAATTCAGCGGGCAACCTCCGAAAACTCTGTTTTACACTTTAAAACTCTAAATAAATGCCAATTAACCCAACAGTTTCCACACTTTACCCTTTACTACACAATTACACCGTGCTATCTAAGAGGTTTTTGGAGGCTGTCAGCGGTATACATAGTTAATGGTGTGTTACAGTTAATTTTTGATAAAAAAGTCAAGATTTTATTTTTGCTAAAATGTTCGCTTAATTTTAATTTTATAGAGTTGGTTTGGTCGAAAATGAAGGTGGTGTTGTGTATGTTGTAAGCGCAAGCGATGAGGTTTGGGGAATGTTTTGTTGTTTGTGCTTGTCAGTGTAGCAGAAGATGAGTGTACGCGTTATTTTTTACATTATGGTAATTTATGAATTTAGAGTCAAGTTTTTATAATGTGTTAATGTTTGTATTGTGTTGTGTTTGTATTGTGTTTTTGTGTTTGTATTTCATAAAGTTGTTTTTTGGTAGTTTTTTACAATTATTAGTTGTTATTTATATATCGTAAGTTTTATATTTTTTGCTGTTGTTATAGGTTATTTAAAAACAGATTAAATAAACGGAAGAACAAATTATGTTAACAACTAATGAAATTGGCATAAAAATCGCCATAGCGAGAAAACTCAAAAATCTGTCTCAAGCAGAACTTGCAGAACAATTATCTATAAGCACACAAGCAGTTGGCAAATGGGAACGTGGTGAATCAATGCCAGACATAATTATGTTTAATCGTTTGGCAATACTACTTGGAGTTGACATGAATTATTTTGTAAAAATTGATCCAGACATTCAAGACACCGAAATAAACAACACAACAACACTACAACAAAACAAAAATCTTGAAAAACTAGGCTGGAACATGTCAAGAAGCAACTGGATAGACGCAGATTTTTCAGGACTTCACGGCCTCACCGAAAAATTTGATCACTCAAACATAGAAAAATGTAAATTTATAGAATCCAAAATGCCAGGAACCACATTTAAAAATAACAACATAAAAAACAACGATTTCACACGTAGCGATTTAAACCACTGCAAATTTACTGCATCCAGCCTTAGCCAAAACATTTTTGTTGATTGCAACTTAAGCCTAAGCGAGTTTTCAAAGAGTAACATAATAAATTGTGATTTTAACGGCGCAAATTTAACAGGAACCTCTTTTAAATGGAGTCAAATCAAAAAAATCAATCTAACAAACGCTATACTAAACAAAATAAAGTTTGAACTCGGACAACTCACAGAAATTACCTTCAACGGAGAAATAACCCAATGTCATTTTGAAAACTGTGATTTTACACAAGTAATATTTAATGAAACAATACTGCGTAACTGTTTCTTCAAAAACGCAAAACTCAAACAAGTTAAAATTATTAACTGCAAAGTTGATAAAATCACATACGCTTTTATGAAAGCATGTAAAGCTGACTTATCCAACATAACCTCATTACCCGAAGAAAAAAACACATAAAACAAACAAAAAAACAACCAACTAAAACTCTACCACACCAACATCACTTTTCAAATTTCACACATTTTGAAAACTTCGTCACTTGTTTTTTCCTTATTTCAAGCCGTTTTTAATGCGTTGGCGATAAGATGTCGTATAACACATTTTGCACAATTGGAGAACTTCTTTTGTGCTTAATTGTTTGTTTTCCCATTGCTTCACCAATTCCGCGAAATTGTCGGGCAAAGGCTTAAACAACCGCCCGAAACGAACACATCGCGCCTTTGCGGCGGCGATACCTTCGGCTTGCCTTTACCGAATATTGTCAAATTCTGCCTGAAATACAAAAGACAAAACTTGTAAAACTAAATCAGTGATGAATGTTCCCATTAAATCCTTGTGCAGACGTGTACCCAACAAAATCATATCAATGACAACTATATCAACACCATTTTCCTTTGTTAGCATGCGCCATTGTTCTTGAATATCCCCATAATTACGCCCAAGCCTGTCAATACTTTTGATATACAACAAATCGCCGCTTTTTAGCCTGCTTGCAAACAACTTATACGCCGAACGGTCAAAATCCCTGCCCGATTGCTTGTCCACAAAAATATTTTGCACCAGTATCTTCAACTCATTCATTACAAAAATTTGTCTGCCGTCATTTTGCTCTTTACTCGAAACTCTGACATACCCATATATTTCCATTGCAATCACCTCTTTTTGCCTTTACCATAACATCAATTATCGGTCGTCAATATTTTTCGGGCAAAAATTGACTTTTTATGAAAAACATATTATAATTTAAACATAATTAAGTAATGGGATGTGGCAAAATGCCTGACGATATAGCGGAAAATCAAAATAAAATCGTGTTATATTCTACTGAAAACGGTAACGTAAATGTAGATGTCTATTTTCAGGACGAAACTTTTTGGCTTACCCAAAAAGCTATGGCGAACTGTTTAATGTTGAAACACATACCATAACATACCATTTACACGAAATTTATAAAACAGAAGAATTAGAAAAAATTTCAACCACTCGAATTTTTCGAGCAACTCAAAAAGAAGGTAATCGCAACGTTGAAAGAGACTTCCAATATTACAATCTTGATGTTATAATCGCTGTCGGTTATCGCGT
>WRNB01000088.1 GCA_009776805.1 Candidatus Bathycorpusculum grumuli
TAAAACAAATTTTTTTGTTTGTTTTAGGGGTTTGCTGGCGAGCTAGCATACCGGGAAACTGGTCCGTGCGGTTCTGAGAAAGGGGTTTGGGAACCTGCTCTGTTTGGGTAAGGCACCAAACTTCCTATTCTATAACAACTTCTGCAAAACAGAACTAACCATAATAACCGCAAACAAAAAAGAACACAACATAACCAACCTAAACAAACACTTCACAAACCAAAAAAACCAAAACACCCCTAACTTCTCCACAAACCCAAAACAAACCACCAAAAACCCACCACAACAAACAAAAACACATCTCCTACAAGAAGCCACCAAACAACACAAACCCCCAACTAACACCAAACACAAAACACCAACCCATAAACAACACCATATACCAAAAATACAACACAAACACCAAAAATAACCTACTACAACCCCACCTCAACCATGGACAACATCCTAAACCACGACCACACAACAAGCGTCTACCACAACAACCAAATAAAAATCCCCAACAACAAAAAATTATACGGCAGCAAAAAGAAATGTAACCAAAAAACATTACATTTAAAACTAAAACCCAATTATCCTGCAAAATAATTGACGAACACAAACCTTTAGTTAAACAGACAATTACACATTGGGACTTAGTATACGTGTAGGGAAATTATAGATGCTGTAGAGCACATAAACATCGCTGGATAGGTGATATTAAAAGTAATAGGGTTGTTTATTGGCAGGGAATGCGTTTGCGTTTGTTAGTGTTGTGTGATTGGTTTGGGGTGTGTGGGTTGTTTGTTGATGTGGTGGTTGGTGGTGAGATTTATGATGCTTGTAAGGTTACTGCGTATGTGCTTGAGGTTGGTGAGGTGGTTGTTGTTGTTAATGTTAATGTTGGTACTTGTAATTTGTGTTTTTTATAGAATAGGAAGTTTGGTGCCTTACCCAATTAAGGCAGGTTCCCAAACCCCCTTTCAGAACCGCACGGACCAGTTTCCCGGTATGCTAGCTCGCCAGCAAACTCCTAAAACAAACAAAATTTGTTTTAGTATTGATGGTCTTGTTTGGGCTGTTTGCATTACGCATTTCCTCGCAAGTTATCAATAGAGTTGCCTGTCACCCTTCGCCATGTGGTGGTGTTTCTCCACTTCAGACTACTATGGTGACTGTGAGACCCGCTGAAAACAGCTGCTACTACTGCTAAGGCTGTATTTGTTGTTTTGGTTTGCATCATTTTTTGTTTTTCCTTACTGTTTTTGTTGTTTTTTGTTTTCAGGTTGGGTTTCTCCGTTTAGTTGTGTTGACACATTTTGGTGTGGTTTAGGCTTCCACTTTAGCTCTTTTTCGTGCTTCTTGCACGTTGGAACCACCCGATGATTACAACCTCCACCAAAACATTGGTGGTTGTAGGGTTGTTCGTGCGCGCGTCAATTAGTCTTTGATTCTGTGGGATCCCGCGCGCCCCAACCTTTAGGGTTAAGAGTTTGGAGTTTTTTGCAGTTTAGTCGTACCTTGTCACACGTTGGTCTTGCATCTCGGGTTCATATACTGATTTCGAGTTTTGGTGCTTTTCGTAATGATGTGGTCCTCTTTTGTCTTTCGGTTTTGGGTAATGCGATGGCCATCTGGATGTTTCATCAATCTATGGCCGCTTTCGGTGATGTCAACTCAGCCTCTTACGGACGCACTTTTGGTATGTTTAGTTCATTTATTTTTTGGGATATGTTGGTAAGGCTTATATCGTCTTGTATTTCTATTTGTGCTTGGACTGAAATCATGAGTTTCACCTTGTTGTTTATTGTAGGATGACATAGTGGACTCTTTTAGTCCAATAAAAAGTTAACCGATTAGTCTACAGCACCAATTTTTCACATATATCTGCCAAAAGTATGGAGTGGTGCCGAGACAGAGTTTGAACAAAATATTAATGGCCATATCGCCATCATATAGCCTCTTTTCCTTTTTTCTACACCTTTCTGGGGCTGTTTGATAGTATGTTACCTTTTTGGTGTTGATACAAGTTACCTATGTTTGCTGAACATGCGTAATTCTGTATGTTTGAGTGCAGATGTGTTTTTCAGCTATTTTTGCTATTCGTCAAGCATCAGTTTAGTCTTGGAGGTACGTAGTTTTTTTATTTCCTCACGTTCAATAATTTGAATGCTTTTCTCGGGCGTTGGAAGATTTTCTGGTAAGGTCGTCCCCATTTCTACCATCGCTATACGGATTTTTTCAGCGATTCTATAATGAATTTCATTTGCCTCAACAGCTGATGCTGTTTGATCTATTTTCAATTTTTCTTCTGTTTGGGATATACGAAACAGGTTTGCGATAAGTTCTGTGCTGCCCATGAAATCGAGGATTTTTTCTTCTTTTTTTAGTTCTTTTCGGTGGTGGATGTCGGCGACGGTTAATCCGCCGTAGAGTCCCATGTAGCCTGCGTTTTGGAAAATAGCAAATTCTTCATCGGTGATAACGCCAGCGGTATGTGCGGTTTTTGCTAAAAGTTGATTCCATTGTTTGATGTTGCCGCGGACAACAAGTCGTTTGTTGTTTTCATCAAGTTGATTAAATGTGTCTGCTAATTCTTGTCGGCGGGTTTGTATGGCAAAATATGTTTGACCAAGTGCGATTATTTCTTTGCGTGGGTCTCCGTTTTGGACGATAAGGTAGCAGGCGTATCTGGTGAGTTTGTAATCTATGACTTGTTTTTTTGCTGTTTTAGGCATTTCTATCGTTTTGCTGATGTCAGCAAAATGATCGCCAACAGTAAAGCCGCTGTTTTTACAGGCAAGCATAGCTCGTTCAATTACTTTGTGAAAGTTGCGCCATTGTGTATACTGCAAGGCGTTCTGCAGGTCCCTTGCATACCAAAATTCTGCGCCACTTACTGTGGTTTGTTTGATTGATTCAAAAGATTCGTATTCAGCGGCTTCTAATTTTGTCAGTTGTGTTCCCCCGTTTTAATCTCTGTTATAACATCTCTCTTTAAAGTTAATTACGTTTTTTCATGCATTTACACATTTATCTAAGGGTGATGTTGACCTGATGTTTAGCTAGTTTTACAGACTAAATTGAACCCATCTCGTATTATCTACCGGATACTTAATTAATTAATATCGTCAATTAGCCATTTAACGAAATCATAAGGCGAAAACGTTGAGGCTTTTTCTGAAAACGTAAAGTCATATTTCGCGTTTATCTTTAAAAAGATTTGCTGTTGTGTTATGAATTTGAGCATGAATTTTTATATGTTTTATTGAGGAAGTAAACTTTGACACGGTTTAATGGAAAAACGCAAAGTATTAGTTAGTAATTCAGGTACAGGTATGTAACATGTTAGAAGAGTGGGTATGGGCAGCCTTCGAAAACTCACGTTTTATACTTTATAGCAAGTAAAAAAGCAAAATACTTTTCACAAAACAGTGATTTCTGATTTTTAGAGGAATAAATAGCCTTTTTAACTAAAATTAAACTGTTTTTTTCAGGTAGTGCTCGACATTAGTTTACACTGTTAGAGGTCATTTGAAAAAATTTCACGATGATACATAACCAACCACAATTTTATATATCTGAAAAAACTTTAAAAAACAAATAAATCATCACAATAACCACTTCACACAAACGCACAACAACAAATACTTATAACCTGTCAATATTAATCGCTAAATAAAGTAGCCGTACATATTTTATTTATTTTTTCGCTAAATACGTTGTTTTTACAATGTCTTTATTTGTTACTGATATTTTGTTTATAAAAAAGTTCTTACACATTTTGTATAACTTTAATCATAATAATGTATGTGGACATATCTATTTTATTAAATACAATTAGACATAAATTATATATTATTTTTACATTTTTAATGATTAATTACTACAAAATATTGAAGGCCTGTACTTACACCCAAACTTCAGACTGCACAAAAACATTAGAAGCATCATTGTCAATCAATATGTGTTGTTTTTGTATATTTGTGTATGTTCATTTATTGTGGTTTTGGGGAATTTTATTGGGTTTGTTGCGCAGTATAGATGTTGCGTATTCCTGAATCGTTTATGACCATTTCAAGTATGTACAACTTGATGTCTGGTTCACAGGCGTGGTATTTGCAGCTAGTTGAAATATTGGGTGGGATTATTCTTTGTTTCGGTAGGCATATTGGTGTGTTCTATTTGGTTGTTTGCCAATTTTTACAATTTTTGTGTTTCCGCAATGTGGACACTTTGCAGTTATTAATGTCTATATACTTATTGATAACTCATGTCATCACATTTTATTTCAGCATGTCACTCAACTAATCCCGAACACTATCCAGAATTTTTCAACATTAACACACTACTAACGACGCAGTATAGCATGAAAAAGTCTTTATTGTACCAACGACAGTCCAATAAGTAAAGTGTAAAATTAATGTTTGCACATAAACGTTTAGAAGGAGTTGAAAATAGTGTCCGAGAAAGAAATGCATAAAGCAACGTGTTCTGAGTGCGGCCAAGAATGTGATGTTCCATTCGTACCAGATCCAAACAGACCTGTGTACTGCCGTGACTGCTGGGCAAAGAAAAGACCAGCAAGACCACGCAGATACTAAGCAATCAAAAGCAATGATTACTTAAAATCCAATTTATTCTTTGTTTTTTTATGTTTGGACCAAACGGTTTTTTTAGCAGAATATTATGTATAGATGTGCAAAAACTAAAATATGATTAAGTATTTGCTCTCAACACACAAAACAAAGGGCCGATAGTTCAGCTGGTATGAACGCTTGACTTGCACTCAAGAGGTCGGGGGTTCAAATCCCCCTCGGTCCACCAAACAACTACCAATATCAGAACATGATGTGTGCCTGTTTTTGTTATTGGGGTGATTTAATTCGAGATTGTTTTTAGCTTTTCTTGAGGTTTTACTTTTTGGTTTACACTGGTGTTTTAAAGATTTAGAGATGCGACATAAGGGCATATTGAATACATGGTGAATAAGGTTGCATGTGATGTCTCAGGAAAAAATTGTGTATGCGTTAAGTGATGGAAAACCTAAGATTGTTAAGGAGCTTACAATGAAATTAAAACTTAATAGTGACAACGTNGCGGGTGCTTTGTTGTGTATGTGGCATAACTTTAGCGTTCTACGAAGTGTTAAGCCCATAATCTGTTATGATAAGACGTTTAGAGGCCAATTAGATGGTCTCTAACGCATGGCAATACTATACTTATTTGTTAAATCCTATTGTGGTGTGTCTTCAGTGTTTTTGGACGGACAGGAATATGTAGTGTATAGTGAAAAATATGCAGATAGACGTGGTGGGGTGGGAAAGTAAGTAAGGCGCATTGTGTTAGGGAATTTTTGTATCAAAAACCGTGACTGTGCACACTTTTCTAAAAGTATTGTTGAGGCTCTTAAAGACAAGGAAGTTGTGGCCTTAGACAGATGCCTACGTTAGGTGTTTAGAGACTAAGGGACGAGTGTATGTTCGGGGTTATCGACTACATGATAAGCAAGCACCATTTAGTGAAGATTTTTGCTGATATGGATTGATGGGGATAAACATGGAGATGAAGTTTTAGCGGATGCGTTGCGACGGACAAATATTACATTAGAGCATAATGGTTCCACTAACCCCGTATTTCAGACTGCGTAACAGCATCAATAAAATTTTCCAAAATCACAATAGATGGGTGTATGTGAGTGTGTAGAAGCTACACATAGTGTTTGACGATGATATTTCTAATGTTTTTGCGCAGTCTGAATTGGACGTATTCATAGTGTACATGATGTAATATTGGAAACTACTTTGTTACGGGATTTGGTTAGTGCTGAATTTTTGTATAGCCGACTAGATGTTCAGAGTATGAGGCAGAAGGGGCGATTGCACAAGTGCTACGGTTGTATAGTGATTTGCGTGAAATCAAACTCTTTGGTGCCTATCGATACTATTACCATGAGACAATGTCCCAGACAGATCTTAATGTTGCGGTGGAGTTTAAGCAGAATTATGGGTGTCAGATGAAAGGGTAAACAGAACCGTATTGGTCATAATTGGGAGGCTTGCGTGGAGTGGTTTATTGATAAGTATATTGTTGGGGCGGTTTTTTAGAGACAGAAGCATCGCACAGAGGGGATGGATTCTAGGCGTGTTACTTTGCATTTAGTGAAGGGTGTGGGGTAACGGTGTATGTATGTGGAGGTGGATCGTGTTTGGGCGGTTAACTTGTTAGGGTTGTTTTCTTAGCCTTTGTCGTATGTGTTTGGGTGTAAGTGGGGTTTTGTTAAGAAGTATGTGGTTGATGATTTTTTGGAGGTGTTATGTTGGAGTACGGATTTTGGGGTTGAAACAACTGAAGGTAGACAAATCAAGCAGGGGAGACTGCCTGAAAACTATGTTACAGAATTTTTATTGTTATAAATGATTCTGAAAAATTTGTGTTTTGGAAATATTTTTATGTTTTGTGTTGTTTAAATATTTTAAATTATCAGGTTTTTAATTTTTGTTCATAGTTTCGGCTAGTTTTTAAACAGCCTGTCTCTGTGATAAGTTGCAACAATATACTGTGAGCGGTACTATGTGAACACCAGATAATTTGTGCAGCTATCGTTGTACTAATCGCTCCACTCTGCACAATGTAAGCAAAAATACAATCATAATCGCTGTTATCGTTCAAAAATTGGTTATCATTCAAGTTAGGGTTTAAAATTTGATTCTAGTTCACTTTGCTGAATGATAAATTAAGTGACACTATAATTTTGAAAATACCTCTGACTACAAGTTCAGGTTCACCTCGTGAGTATAGTTTTGTAAATTAAGATCCTTCACTTAAAAACCAAGAACAACAACTCACCCAATGTTATGTTTTATTCACATAACCAATCTATAGTGTTTTTTACTTTTATGCCTTCATAACTTTCCACAAAAGTTTTATCATTTGTTATTATCCATTTCTCATAATTATCAGCTATTGCCAATAAAGGCATTAATTCTCTTTCAAGAATTTCTTGATCACCCAAAGTTTCAGACACTTGAATATATATTTTATCATTTGCCTTCTCTGCTATAAAATCCACTTCTTTTTCACCAACCTTACCTATTTTAACTTTATAATCGCGACGAAGAAGCTCCAAAAAAATGATATTTTCCAAGATGTGCCCTCTGTCAACATCTCGATACCCCAAGAGCATATTTCTCATACCAACATCAACAATGTAATACTTTTCAAGAGACTTTAGCAGTTCTTTTCCTTTCACATCATAACGTTGAGCCTGATAAAAAATATACGCTTTTTCTAATGCTCCTATATAGTTTTCAACAGTTGACCTCGCGGGTTTTTTCTTCTTGTTATGCACCATTTGTTTATTGGAAACTAGACTTCCTGCGATAGAATTAGGAGAAGTAACATTACCTATATTATCAGAAACAAATCGGACTATTTTTTGCAATAAGGCTCCGTCTTTTATATCGTTTTGTTCGAGCACGTCTTTAAGAATAACAGTGTTATAGATGCCTTCTAAAACATCGTTAACTCTATCTTGATTGAACCCTAGTTCAACGATAGATGGAAATCCGCCATACTTTAGATATGCTTGAAAACTATTTTCGTTTTTTGTTATGTTGTGAAATTCTATAAATTCTTTGTATGATAAGGGTAGCATTTTTATTTCAACATATCTGCCTGCGATCAAGGAGGAAATGTCACTTGAAAGCAAATTTGCGTTTGAACCGGTTAGATAAATGTCAACGTTAAAGTCAACTCTGAAAGAGTTCACTGCTTTTTCCCAATGTGTAACTTTGTGCATTTCATCAAAAAAGAGGTAGTAACGGTCTTTGTTGGTGATTTTATTTTTAACATAATCATAAAAGATTTTATAATTCGTTATAAAATCAAATTCTAGGCTTTCAAAATTTATGTAGATAATGTTATCTGATGAAATGTTTTGTTTTTTTAGGTCTTCGATAAAAAGGTGTATTAGTTTTGATTTTCCGCATCGTCTAATTCCTGTGATTACTTTGATTGTTTCAATATCTTTGAATTGTAATAGTTTATTCAAATAGTTGTTGCGTGGTTTTAGGTTTTTAGTTTTCATTTTGATCGCTCTTTAATGATGGAGTAGCATTCTATAATAGTGTTGTCGATAGTTTTGAAGTTTTAGTTGCAAAACTTTGAGTTTTTGTGTATTTTTATAGTTTAAACTTTTGTTTTTCTCGTTAAAATGTTATGTAAATACGTCATAGCGAGTATTTCTTTTGTCGTGTGTTTTTCTTGTATCTATACCTGCTGACACACTCAGCCACCATAGAAAATTCTGTTACTGCAAACAAATGCTAACAATTGATAATGATTTTTCATTTGTCTGTACCACGAGTAATTTAAAACTCTGAAAATCTCCAGATAGTGATTGTCCGTTAACGGATTGCTTTTCAAAACATGCATGTTCTCTAAAAGATGCTAACTTACGAACTTATCTAAATAATCTACTGTTTGATAGTGGTTTTAGAAAGAATATTTTTAGGGTTTATTTTCATCAATATTCAATTCTTTTAACATTTCTTCATGGGTATAGACACGGCATTCAGCGAAGTTTTTTACTTTGTTCTAAACGCTCAAGTTCAATCCCTGCTTCTAAATAAGTATTTCATGTTTTGAAAGCGGAGTTTTTATTGA
>WRNB01000089.1 GCA_009776805.1 Candidatus Bathycorpusculum grumuli
AACAAACAAACCAACACAAAACCCCAAAACAAACCCCAAACACCAAAACAAACAAAAAACAACCACACCACAAACAACAACAAATAAACAACACCTACACCAAAAATACAACACATTCAAGTACGAAAAACAAAAACGCGCATCACATACACCACCAAAAACAAAACACAATACACCACACACAACACCACAAAAAGAAACAAAACAAAAAACGTTATTATTCAGGTGGTGGTTAGAAGGGTTAGTAGTTGTTTCAAGTTGTTTGGTGTGGTGTGTTTTGTTTTTATTTTGTGTAAGTATGATTAGTATTTGTACCTAGAAAAGATAGCGGGAACTACGGATAAAAAGAAAAGACTGATTGGCAATATTTCCCTTAATCTTGTGTTAAACCCCTGATCCTTGGTGTCAACCAAACCCTCCATACGCAGCATATAAAAAAACAAAAAGGAATTTTACTCTATAATTCGAAACAAACAATGTCTATGAGCGCGATTTTTTCACAATCGAACATAATTCTTACGTTCCATAAAACTGAAATATTTAAATATATTTTCAATTTAATGGAACATCATGAAAACATTTGCCGACGAATACGCATTCAGCAAAACAGAGATAAAAACACTAAAAGAAATAACCAAAGCAAACTATGAACTATCCACAATCCAAACAACACTCAACATCAAACCCTCACGCCTCACATACACCCTCAAAAAACTACACAACAAAGATTTAATAAAAATCACTCGAAAAGGTGCCAAAAAACAAGTAACATTTAGCAACACAAAACATGCAGTACTACTAAAGAGTCTGCTATCGGTCTATGATCATGTGGACTGGGAAAACATACTAAAAGACAAAGCTATTAAAATTCTCAGCCAAATTTCAACTAACTCCAACAACCACGTAAATGTTGCTCGAAACACGCTCTGGCGTTACATAAAAGACTTCAAATCAAGAGGTATAATCACACAAAAAGGCAAAATTAATCCTCAATTCAGAGCCCTAACCGAATTCTTAGCGGAGTATCAACACTTCTTCGTCCAGAAAATAGCAGAAGAACTCTATGATAATTCGGTTATTCTTTGGCAACATGATTTAGAGTTATTGATAATAACTCCTAAAACAATCAAAGCTCCAAATAGAAATTTCCAAAAAACCGCAGCCTCACTTTTTCCCCTCTATAATCTGCCGCTTTTCTCAAACTTTGACTTCTACTTCTACTCAACCACCAAGACGTTAATCAACCCTGAGGACGCTATACTGCATACACTTTTGTTAGAACAGGGTAACGTGCGGTATTCAACTTATGCTCTATTATTGCTCAAAAAAATGGAAAAAACAATAGACCAAATATACCTTCTAAGAGAAGCTAAACATTATGGGTTAGAGAACCAAGTGAAAAGTATGCTTGAATTTTTACAAACTCACATACACCCCGATAAACAACAACTTCCAACCTGGGAAGACTTTGCTGAAAAAGCACATGAATATGGCGTAAACACTAAATGACACAAAGACGCGCCTTTGACAAGGACTACCTAAACAAGAATTTGACAAGCTAAACATAGCAATATCTAACGGTTCACTCACCCTTTATTTGATAGGGGGCGGTGCTATGGCATTTTATGGCATAAAAGTTGGATGGCGGATTTTTTATCAAATTAATTGTTTCATATATTGTTTTCTTGTTGACTTTAATGTATATTTCAGTCAGATCTTTAGTGCCAATAATGGGACACTCACGACAAAGGTCATTAGGTTTGTGAGATTTGGCAATAGCCTCCTGTTTAACCGTGATTTTACCTACTGCGGGTATTAGCTCATTTTCTGAGAATAGAGCATCGTAATATGTCAGAATTTTTTCAAATTTTTCTGCAATTTCAACTTGAAGTTCAGTAGTCACTGCACCAAAACATTTAGGGTCACCACCACCAGACTGGTTTTTGTGGTTATCTATTGTTTTCTGTTGAACTATTTTTATCGGTAGATTTTTGTCGCCCATTATACATTTATCCCCTTAATTGTCTTTTGGATTGTTGTTTTTGAACTGCCCAAAATATCTGCAATAACTTGTAAACTGAACACTTTTTTATCACATTTTCGTAGAAAATTTGCTTTAGTTTCACGTAGCACTCTATCATTACTGCAATTTTGTGGTATAATATTTTTGAAAATAAATAACTCTTCGTATATGTTGCGTTTACTAAATTTATTATTGTAAATTACAGAATTTCTTAAAGCTTTTGTCACGATATCTTCAATATCTGCTCCACTCAACCCCTGTAATATAGTGGCCAAATTTTGCGTTTCTTTTTTGCTCAATTCTTTAGAATTATTGGTGAAAAGACTAATCATCTGGGTAATTGCTTCCATATCAGGTAGCTCTATCTCTATTTTGTAGTCAAATCTGCGCCACACAGCAGAATCAAGTAATTGTTCGTGATTCGTAGCTGCTAAAAGTAAACTATCCTTACTCATTGAATCAACATTTTGAAGCAAACTGTTTACAACTCTTTTCAGCTCCCCAAGTTCATTACTGTCGTCACGTGCTTTGGCAATTGCATCGAATTCATCCAAAAATAGTACACAGGGAAATTTTTGGGTGTATTCAAAAAGTGTACGTATATTTTTGGCTGTTGTTCCAAGATATGATGAAATCAGGCTGTCTATTCTTGCTATGACCAAGGGTAATTGAAGTTCTTTGGCGATTAAATAAGCGCATTTTGTTTTCCCGCATCCTGGTGGACCGTAGAGTAAAATGGCATTAGGTACTCCAAGTCCGAGTGAGTTAAGTTTATCAGCATTTTTGTAACTTAACACAAACGTGTTTAGCTTTTGAGCATTGTTTTTAGAAAGAATAACTTTAATGTTATTGTTGTCAGGAAAAATAATGTCTGCTAAGGTAGTTCGAGATTCTGTATCTACTGGAATAGGAAAGTTTTTTGTTGCGCCCATTATAGACAACTTTGAAGCATTCTGAGTAGTAAGAATCTTGCTAAACTTGTTTGCCACTATAGTTTCGTTGTCGGCTTCAAGTTTTTCAATTAATTGTTTTGTGTAATTAAGCACTTTAAGTTGATCGTGTCTTAAGGCACCTTCCACTATTTTGCCTATTTCAATTGAATATTTCATTGAACTTCTCCACATGCAAGCATACGGAACGATTTCGAAATATGCGGAACGATTTCGAAAACATCTAACACATACACCATAGTTTTAGGAACGATATTTAAGTTTATCGACACGATTTTCCGTTTATTCTTTTTCAAATTTTTGTCATGTTGCCTTATAGCAACATCATTTCACTACCACACCACAGACAACAGTTGTTGCTGACGTTGATGACACTGATTATAATAGTTTCTCTGCCAAAAGAAAAAGATGCAATGCATTTAAAACAAGTTTTTCCCCAATATTGTTATATGTATGTCATAGTTGCATTAAAAAAGTGGGTTTTAGGGTGATTTCACCCACCATCTTTAGTCCAACCCCTTCCCTCGGCACCATACTTTTCCATATAACTAAACAGTTTTTGAGCAGTTTTTCGTTATTTGGGTGATTTAAATCGAGATTAGTTTTGGTGTTATTTTAGGTTTTACTTTTTGGTTTGAACCGTTGGTTTAAAGATTTAGAGATGCATTGTATGTTGTATTGAATGTTTGGTGAATGTTGTGCGTGCGGCGGCTCAGGGAAAACTTGTTTAGGCAGCCTCCGAAAATCTTCTAAACATGGTTTGAAACGCTATTATACACCATTTAGAGGTAAAATGTGAGTTTCCGGAGGTTACCTATAGGTGTATCTAGATGCTAAATTCTGCAAAAGCCATATACACCCATTGTTAAAGGTGCAGATTTTAAACTATTCCACTATACAACAAAACTTGTCAGTGCTTAAATCAGCTTTTCACTATATAAATATCGACATATAAAGAGGTAGAGTCTCAATTTTACCATCAACACCCACATTTTTAGTCGATAACTTTACAGCCCTCTTCATACCATATCTGCCAACCATAGTAACAACAGACCACGCCTTAGTGTTATCACCCGCTTTAACCTCAACAGCAGTAGCAACATCATCAACTCTCACAACAAAATCTATCTCAAAACGATTATCCCTTGCAAAATAAAACAAATGCTTCCCCGACTTTCTAAAAATATCAGCAACAACATTTTCATACAAAGCCCCCTTATAAATACCCAAATCACCATTTATAACATTTTTTTGCGAACCATCCTCCAACATTGCAACAAGCAACCCCGTATCCCTCATATAAATCTTAAATTCGCCATCCTTAACATTACCGGCAAGAGGAAGTTCAGGAATAGCAAGATTATTACACTTTTCAACCATGCCTGCGTCAATTAACCACATAATACTATCTTTATATTTACGAGCCGAACCATGCTTCTCAACAATAGTCCATTGAAATTTCTTATATTTTTTTGCAAGATGATTAGGAATTGAGACAAAACAATCTCTAACTTTGACTTTCTCTATGCCCTCCGCATATTTGGCAATATCTTTTTTATAATCCTCCAAAATATCGCGTTGTAACTTTAATACGTTGCCAAAATTGTGCGTATCAACAAAGTTCTGTACAACATGAGGCATACCGCCAACAACAATATATTCTCTAAACAACTCTAACATTTTTGTGTGCATTGCAGGCAAAACAGGTGTTTTTTGATCATAAAATGCCTTAATTTCAGCAATGGTTTCTTTACGGATTTTGTTTGCCCAAAGGAACTCTTCAAAATCAAGCGAATGCATTTCTAAATGCTCAACATAACCAACAGGAACACTTGGAGGCTGCTTTTTCTTATCACGTTTATACGTTATTCCTAAAATTGAGCCTGAGGTAATAACATCAAATCGTTTATCTTGTGCTAAAAACTTTAAAGCTGTTATAGCTCTGGGGCAGTCTTGTATTTCATCTAAAAAGATGACGGTTTCATTGGGTATGAATTCGGCGGTAGGAAAGTAGAGGGTTATTTGTTTTAAAATGTTCTCTTTTTCCAGGTTTCCTGCAAAAATTTCTTTGTATTCTTCGTTTGCGATAAAGTTCATCTCGATAAAATATTTGTAGTTTTTCTTACAAAATTCTTGTATAGTTGTAGATTTACCGACTTGTCTTGCCCCTTTAATCATCAGACACATTCTGTCTGGATTGTTTTTCCACGCAGACAAATTGTGTAAGATTTTGCGCTCTAGCATATTCATCGTCTCGTTAATAGTATAGTGGAATTAAAATATCTTGTCGATAATTCTGCAATTTTTATGCGTCATTATTTTGTGTATATTGCAAGTTTTATGCGCCAATAAGTTTGGTGGTTTGCAAATTTTATGTGTCAAAATCAATTGAACTGTTTCAATAATTTAGGTGTAAGATTTTTATCAAATGTGAATAATCTAACTTGGTAAAATGTTGATTCGATTAAGTTGATTCTGTATATATGGGATGTTTTATCATTATTTTATCAATACAAACCGCAAAGATGTTAATTTGCCTGAAAATCGACACATCTGTGACAGTTTCACCGAACACAATTTATACCGCTAGCCTTGTTTATGAAACGTTTTTCTGATGTAAAAATTTTGCTGCAGTTGATAGCAAATTTGATGTCAAAAGCTGAGTTTGAAACAAAAATTAAAACAGTATTATTCGAAGCTCGGGAACGTCTTGAACGTCGGAGCGTCTTTCTGCAAGAAAAACACCAGATCTTGAACATTTCTATAAACCAAGGCCGATAACATAGAAGACTAATAGACTATCTAAAGATGTTATTAGTCTAAAAGAAAGTAAAAAAGGAGTTTTTGGTGTTATCGCCAATATGTGCGCGTTCAAACGCTACCCTTGACACCACACCATACTTTTGGCATATGTCTGCGACAAAATTTTCGTTTTTGGATATGCCCGCGACACACTACTTCCGCTTCCAAAACAACTAATCTTATCAGTCTCCCATAACAACAATAAAGCACAAAGCTTCTTCAATTAAAGCAAGTTTCAGCAGGGTTTTTAGTTACTTTACAAACAAACTGGTAAGCTTTATTGTCTTGTAGTTTTATTTGTGTTTGGGCTGGAATTATGGTTTATTTTTTTGTTGTTTGTAGGTAACAGGATGATTTTTCTGTGGTCGATAAAAGTTAGTCGATTAACCTGCAGCACCAATTAATTTGAATATCTAACAGATATCGTTTTTAATTTTTTTATAAATTAACCTGTCACATTAATCCATAGCTTTGAAGCAGGCTGATTACATTATACTCAACGCTAACTACACAGTAAACATAGCCACAAAAGCTAACTTTGCAAAAACTGTGGCACACCTGTCGCTTGACACAAAATTTTGTACCAGCTACGGAAATTACCTTTAAAAATTGTTTGCGTATTCTGTGAAAACAAACTAAAACTGTACAACATCCAAATATTTTCTTTTTTGTACTATCTTTTGAAATTATGGTGCCAGTGGCACATCTATCGCGTAAATAGAGCAAATTAGAATGTTTCTTGTACATAAAACTTTATTTTTCACTTCAAACATTACATTAAACATGATAAAAAGGCGTAGTCGACTAAATTGGGTGTTATGCATAATCTTTTTTGCACTTGGTTACATCACTAACTCTGTGATATCAAATTTTAGTACAGTAACTTCTTTAATGCGAACAGTTGTTTACTTTGTTGGGTTACTTGTGATATTTGTTGTTATAGTGATTGGCATTTTGTTGGTGTTGTCGTTTGTACGGCGTAAGCAAACGGTTTTTGTTTTTTAATTTTAGTCTGGGAATAACTTTGATTTTTTTACAGATTTGGCCACACCAGAACGCTAACTTCAACTATTACACCACAAAAAAGAAGTATACAATTTTAAAAAGAAAAAAATACATGTTCAAAACCCCACCAAAAACCCCTAAACATCACTACTATTAGAAACGAAAAATCGGCTTATAACTACACATTAGAACATAAGGCTTAAAAAGATGCCAGAACATATTATCATTGTAATCGTATCTAAAAGAACCCCTAAGCCTGTCTGAAAACTAGTTCATGGAATTTTTGTTATTGTAAATGATTCTAAAAATTTGTGTTTTAGAAATATTTTTACATTTTTATCATTTAAATATTTTGTGTTAGTTAGTTTTTAATTTTAGTTAATAACTTCGGCTAGTTTTCAGACAGTCTGCCCCGTAACGTGGATACAAGAGACAAACCTCTTATCCACCCCCGAACAAACTATACCAAAACTATTTTTATCAAATACTCTTTTAACAACTTTTTCGCAGATAGACTATCCAAAATGGACTTAAAATCCATCTCCAACAATTCAGTTTCATAACACACCTCTAAATTTATTGCATAATGACCCAAACAATTATTTGCAGAACGCAAATAAGAAAACACAAAAAGCTTACACCCCATTTGAGGACACATCCACAACCCATTACCGCCCAGTATGAACACGCTGCACAACAGCTTTCCCCGTAAATTCAAAAACACGCAAGAAAAAAACACTATGCAAAACAGTCGAAACATGATCCCCAAAAACACGCAACCCCTCAAATTTGCGCTCCCCCACAAACGCTACATCATCATACTGATCCATCCAACCATACTTAAAATAAGCCCGAATAAACTGATCATCAACATCATACAATTGCCCAAACACATTTGACCCAAAAACAATCACCTTATTCTTTTTCGCCTTCTCATTAAGACACCTCACTATCCTTAACATGTTTGAACTACCCTCACCACCACTACTACATTCTTCGATAATTTTTTAATATTTGAAATCGGCAACTCTTGAAGAGAAGCCTTACACAAATCCAACGTTAACATTACATTCATTTCGTCTAAACTAGCTTTCTCTGCTGACTTGGACAATATCTTGAGAAAACTAAGTGCAGTATCATCTAAAACTGGTAGAAAATCACTGTAACCTTTAGTTCCAACAAATTGTTTAAATGCAACATCCAAAAGTTCCTTATCGAAATTAAGGTAAAGCTTAACTTTTTGCCCGTCAAATTTAGCGTTTTGTGCTGCAATATCAAAAGCAAACCGACAAAGCATATTAATTTCCAGAGATACGACCAGTGGTCATTATTACAGGCCTATCAAAATATCCCTGAAAAACTTCTAGTTCGTATGTGTGGTTATATTTCTCTAAAAACATTTTTTGACAAAGTTCAATTGGCTTCTGTATTGCTTCAAGAGCGGTTTTATCATCAGGATAGGAGCCTAATTCAATTTTCAAAAATCCTCTAGGTAGATAAGAGAAAACATTACTAACATCGTCTAAAAGTTGATCAGTCCCTGCGATGACAACAGCTATTCTAGGCGTGTTTTGGAAGACACTTTTGAAAATCTGCATTAAATTCTTATTTAGTATCTTATGGGTAAGATTCTTTGTAAAGTGTGTAGAATTTTTGTTTGTTTTGGTTTTGGTTCAGCCGAGTTGTGGGTCTATACCTATACATCCTGAATTCCCGAAAAAATTTTAACCTACAGGAACCGGCAAACCAAACGCCTCAAACAAAACCCTCTGCACACGAGACAAAGGACGCAAAATATG
>WRNB01000090.1 GCA_009776805.1 Candidatus Bathycorpusculum grumuli
GTGTCAGCGTTTCGCTTTTCGGTTAGGCAGTTCGTTTCTTCGGTTATCGTCGAAGGCAGAACCTATTCTGCATCTTATCATTCCCTATCTGGGCGCACTTCGGGGTCAATAATTTCATTAATGCGTTCCGCGCCCACTTTTGCGAGCCATATCTTGAAGGGTTCAGCTTTGGGCGAAGGTATTGACTGAATAATGCGCAAAATACCTTTTGTGTCAGCAACGTCGGTAAGGCGCATTTTGCCATCTGGTGCAATCATTTTCAAACTGTGACAATTTGTCACGGTTTCATTTCCTTCTTCTTTTAACCGCTGTTTTAATTTGCGCCAATATGCAGTCGGATTAACACTATTTGTTAAAACACCAACCACGTCAACAACGGAAAAATACCATTCCTGTTTTTCCTCATTCCACGCCGTGCGAATACGCTTATTTTCAAAAAGTTTGATATTTTTATCGTTCATGCGACCAACTCCATTTAGGCACTAAAATTTTGCACATCAACACATTTAATATTATGCGACAATTTTTTGAGAAATTTCAAGTATACTTTTCGTTCAAAATCTCTTGACACCCCACGATAAACGCACGAAAAAATATGCACAACCAAACACCAACCGATAAACCCAAACAAAAAACAAAAAACACAAACTAAAGAGACAAAACCTGCCCCAAATACCTGCCATGATTACAACAAAAAAACAAAACGACGCCTACGCAAACTAACCACGACCAACATCCAACAAACGCAAAAAATTCAAAGACAACCTACGCAACACACCCAAATTATACGACGCACCCCTTATCCAACACCCTACAACCATACTCCCTAAAAACAACATCTAGCCACCAGTGAAAACTCTCAATACGCCAATGATATCTAACAGCCAAAGCAACCTCACCAACATTCAACGGCAAACTACTAATGAAATAGCGTTTTTTTTTAGTTGTTTTCCCATTTTTAGTTGTTGTGGTGGGATGTACCATGGCTATGGATCGCAATCTTTTCTATTTGTTTTTTTGTGTTAAGGTTTTTATGTTGGTACTTTGCCAATGTTCCCTAGTCTCTAGTCCGTTTCGAGTCTTCTTTTCGGTTTTGTGGTATGTGCATTTTGTTAGAAATTGTGGGTTTGAAAATAGTGTTTGTATAGCTTTATGTAGGTGTTTGTGGTTGGTTTTTAGTGTTAAAGTGTATTGTCCGCTTTTTTTTGCGAATTAATGAAATGATATTTTGTTGTGTTGTCATGGCATCAGCTGTAATTATGCAATTCTTTATATTAATTGTGCATTAATTATAAACACATATCAAAACATCTAACAAATTACCAATTGCCTGTATTGTGCGATAAAAACTCTTAGCTGCTGTCTGTTAATTAGTTAATTTTTGATATTGCACTTTTCATGTTTTGATGTATGATTTAAATTCCCAAAAAGTTTTTGAATAAAAATTATTTTTAATAACCAATATGCTTTTTCACTAACGTTTAAATGCTTTCTATTTATTATTTATTTCCTTATTAACCAAACTTGGAGCTTAGCTATGTCACTAATAGAATTATCAAATCCTTATTTAACAGCATTTGCTACAGGTTTGGTTTATGGTTCACTGGTTTGTACTGCTACTTGTTTGCCGTATATTGCAAGTTATATAGCTGGAACAGGGGCTAATTTTCGTAGGGGTATATTTGCAACATTAACTTTTAATTCTGGTAGAATAATTGCTTATACTTTAATTGGTGCTTTAGTTAGTGTTTTTAGTGGATTGGTGCAATTTATTATTGAAGAGTCAACGTGTTCTATAATTCAGGCATATTCTACAATAGCTTTTAGTATAGTTACTATGATTCTTGGAATATTTTTGTTATATAAAAACCAGCGGCCTGTTTGTGATTGTAATAAAACTGTTTTTAATGCAAAACCGCGTTTAATTCGCAGATTTGATGTGGGTGCGTTTACTTTAGGTTTAAGCAGAGGCGCAGTTCTTTGTTGGCCCTTGATTGTATTGTTACTTTACACAATTCCTTTTGCCGGTCCAATTGACAGTATAGTTCTTGCTGCTCTGTTTGGCATTGGAACAGCTCTCTCTCCTATGCTGTTGATAGGAGGTGTGACCGGGTGGCTCCTTAATAAGGCAACACTATTGCAAAAATATATAGCACTCGTAGGTGCAATAATAATTATAATACTAGGTATTAGTACTCTAATTAGTTCCCTGCAAATACTCATATAACAAAATTAGCATAACCTAAAATGTGGGTAAAATAATCAATGGAGAAAGATGAAAGTGAAAAACAAACAAGTTGAACCCAAGAAAGTCATGCCTGAAATAACTCAAAAAGAAATTGACGAATTGCAAAACACTATACGCGTTGCTTCTGAACAAATCATCACTCAAACAATTGAACGCATGAAAAAAGCGTTTCCAAATCGTCCAAAAGAATTAGACTATTTTGATGAAATCGCTAATTTATTTGGTAAACGTGCAAAAGAAATTGAACAGACTAAAAAAGAAGGTAAAAAAATTATCGGTTACAACTGCATCTTTGCACCCATCGAACTAATTATAGCAGCTGACGCAATTCCAGTTAGAATAAACTCAGGTTGGTATGATACTTCAAAACTTGGTGATCGTGTAGTTCCAGTAGAGGTTTGCTCAATTATCCGTTCAACAATTGGTGCAAAAATGATTGAACTCTCACCATTTCTCGAACAAAGTGACATTCTAATCAATGTGTTAACATGTGATGGCATGACTAAACTCAACGAAATTCTAAGTGGATACAAAGAAACTTGGGGGTTGTCTAATCCACGTGTTAAAGACTCTGCACAAGCATTAAAATTCTGGAACGAAGAAATAAAACAAATAAAAATTAATCTCGAAAAATTAACAGGCAACAAAATTAACACAAAAACGCTAAAATCTGCAATATTAAAAACACAAAAAGCGACCAAAGCATTTCGCCGTTTACAAAATGTGCGTAAAGGTAACGCAGTAATCTCCGGTAGAGATGCGATGCTTGTTAACCAAACATACATGTGGGACGATATTGATAGATGGACAGAAAAAACCAACTTGCTTTGTGATGAATTGGAACGAAGGGTAGAAAACAAAGAATGGTTTTGTTCGCCAGATACACCGCGAATTATGATTACAGGTACTCCTATGTTTTGGCCTGATAACTGGAAACTTCCAAGTCTTATAGAGGAAGGAAATCCCAAAGGTGTTTTGGTGGCTGACGAATTATGTTCTAGTGAACGTTTATTGTATGATCCAGTGGCTATTGACGAGTGGACGATGGATGATATGTTAACTGCTATTGGTGAACGTTACCTTATGGCTTGTACTTGTCCCTGCTTTACTAGTAATGATGGTAATGAGGATCGAATAAACTGGTTATTGACTAAAGCAAAAGATAACAATGTACAGGGTATCATCTATTATGTAACTCGTGGTTGTATGTTGTATGCAATGGAATACACGAGAGTTAAGCGTGCATTGGATAATGCAAAAATTCCAGTGTATTATCTTGATACCGATTATACGCGAGAAGATGCAGGACAATTAAAAACGCGTGTCGAGGCGTTTATTGAAATGATCAATGCCCAAATGGGTTTCTAAAAAAATAAGTAAGAAAGTGGTATATATGATAACTGTAGGTTTCGATATAGGTACTCAAAGCATTAAAGTCGTAATAATAAACGATAATATGATAATGGCAAGGGTGCAAACATTTGTTGGATTTGATCCAGTGCAGGCTCTTCAAAACGCTGTTCAACAGGTATTAAAAGCTGCAAACATTGTTCAAACAGATGTTGCCAGTTTTACTGCTACTGGTTCAAGTGTTGAATCAACACTTTATAATGCAGCTGTTGTGAGTATGATGAGTGCAATAGCAAAAGCAGGAACTTTTTATTTTCCTAATGCGCGTACAATTATTGATGTGGGTGCAGAGGAAGCAAGGGCTGTGAAGTGTGATGATCGTGGGGTTATGGTGGATTTTGTTGTCAATGAACGTTGTGCTGCTGGTGCTGGTGCTTTTGTTGAAGCTATGGCGCGTGCTTTGGAGGTGAAAATAGAGGATATGGGTCTTTTGTCTCTTAAGGCGGAACGTGCTAGTTCAATTAATGCAACATGTGTTATTTTTGGTGAGTCTGATGTGGTTTCATTGATTCATAAGCAGGAGCCCAAGTCTGAAATTGCTCGTGCGGTTTATGATGCTATGGCTGATAGAGTGTCTTCTATGATTTATCGTATTGGCGTGAATCCTGAGGTGGTGTTGGTTGGTGGGGGGGCTAAGGATGTTGGTTTTGTAGCTTCTTTGAAGCGTAAGTTGGGTGTTGATGTGTTGATTGCTGAGTTTCCTGAATATGCTGGTGCGTTGGGTGCGGCGTTGATTGGTTTAGCAAAATGTAAGGTGAGTAAAAATTGATTGAGTCTAATAGTGCTTTTTGGCGTTGGCAAGAGTATCAGCGTGTTATGCCTAATATGTCGTGGTCAGATAAAGATATAGTTACTGTGGGTGTGGATGTGGGTTCGGTTGGGTCTAAGGCTGTTGTTCTTGTTAATGGTAAGATTTATTCGTGGGGTATAACTCGTACGGGTTCTAATAGTCCTGAGAGTGCAGCTAAAGCTCTTGATTGGGCTCTTAAGGGTACGGGTCTTAAGCAGTCTGATATTAAGTATGTGGTTGGTACTGGTTATGGTCGGGTTAATGTGTCTTTTGCGGATAAGGCTTTAACGGAGATTGCTTGTCATGCAAAGGGTGCTAATTATATTTGGGGGTCTGGTGTACATACGGTGCTTGATGTTGGTGGTCAGGATATTAAGGCTATACGGTGTGATGATACTGGTAGGGTTACTTCTTTTTTGATGAATGATAAATGTGCTGCAGGTACTGGTAGGGGTATGGAGGTTTTTGCGGATTTGCTTAAAATTCCAATTGAAGATATTGGTGAGATGAGTTTAAATGTGGTGGAGGAACCGCCTGCGGTGAGTTGTACGTGTGTGGCTTTTGCTAAAACTGAGGCTGTTGGGCTTTTGCGTAAGGGTTGGTCTAAAGAAAAAGTGCTTGCGGCGTATACTAAGGCTATGGCTGTTCGTATGAGTAATTTGATTAAGCGTGTTGGGTTGGAGCCTGCGTTTGTGGTTACTGGTGGGCAGTCAAAAAATGTGGGTATTGTGAGTCGTGTTGAGGTTGCTTTAGGTGTTAAGTGTCTTGCGATGCCTAATTGGCGTGAAGGTGGTTTGGATCCTATGATTGCTGGTGCGTTGGGTGCGGGTCTTTTTGCAAAAGCATTGTATGAGAAATCGCGTGGTATATAGGGGTGTTTGGTTTGATTTCTTTTTATGGTTATACGGATGGTTCGGGTAGTTATTTTATTGTTGTTGATTCTGATAAGTGTGATGGTTGTGGTCGGTGTGTTGTGCAGTGTGTGAATGGTGTGTTGCAGGTGGCGCCGGTGTTTATTGATTTGGAGGATAAGTCTGTGGTTGTGGTTAGGGATGATTGTTGTAATAAGATTGGGTATTTGTGTGCTCAGTGTAGGCCTGAGGAGAATCAGGCTCCGTGTTTTTTGTCTTGTTCTGTTGGGGCTATTAAATGTGTATTTGATGCTTGTTGATTTGGGTTGTTTTTGGATATTTTTTCTATACATTTATAGTTTGTTATATGTTTGTGTGGTTAAGGTTTTTTAGGTGTTTTTTGTTTGTTATTGTTTTGTGGTTTTGTGGAAAAACAGTAGTGTGTAGTAATGCAAAATAATTGTGTGTCGAGCTTTATGTGGTTGATGTTAATCATTGTTTTTAGAGGAAATGTGTTTGAGGAATTAGTGGGTTATGATGGTTTTTTGTTTTGTTTTGTTTAATGGGTGTGTGTTTTATGTGTGTTGTTTTTTATTGTGTTTGTTGAAGGTTGTGTTGTGTTTGTTTGTGGTGGTGTTGTCGACCCATTTTTGTTTAATATTAAGTCTTATTAATTAAGAAGCTTTATAGCTAAGACCACAATATACCTACAAACACCGGAGGAACGCAAGCAAAATTAACTGCACAACTAACAAAATTTTCCGTTTTCGAGGCTTTCTCCTTTCTCTTCGAACACGGAACTACATTAGTAGCAGCTAACAAATCTTGCACCTCCACAAAAAACAACACAAAAAACAATGAAAAGTTAAGTACTCGCTTATCAATAAACATGCGAAGAACAATGGCATATACACGAGAAGAAACAGAAAACGTTGAAGTCGACTACCCAATAGATCAAATCTGGGAAAACATACCCAACGCAATATCAAAACTCGAATGGAGCATCAAAACAACAGACAAAGACAAACACTACATGGAAATCAAAACCAAAGGTGCCTTTATGTCCTACCACTCAACCATAAAACTAGTACTAGAACAAATCAACGAAAAAACAACACGCCTACTAATAGCAGGTGAAACACCAGTCACAACAATCACAGCTATACTCGAATTTGGCAGAACACGCCAAAGAATAGAACTATTCATAGTCACACTCGCCCAAACCATGGAAAAACAACAAAACCCAACACCCAACCCTAAACCCTAAACCCACAACCAACAACATTCTTTAAGCAACAAAAACCATTTTAAACAATCAACACAAAACAACACCTACAAACAATGTTAGATAGCGTATCTGCTAAATATGCTATAGAAACTAAAAAGGTAACACTTAAAAACAAAAATGCTCCATAATACTGTAAAAGGTACCCATATGACCAAACATTTACATCCATATGTAATATTTCTACCAATCGAAAAAAAAGATAAAATTCTCTCAGCTATATTTGGCTCAAAATGTGGCGTAGACATTCTACGGTACAGTCTAAAACAAGGTATAAACAAAAGCCTATACCAAAAAGACCTCGTAGCAAAACTAAACTATTCAAACAAAACCGTAATAGAAAACCTAAAAACCCTTACAACACTCGGTGTCCTCAACGAAAGCATGCAAAAAACCGAAACCGACAACAGAATCACTTGGATAAAAATATACCAACTAACAACAATTGGTCGATGGTTTGCTTTGCTTCTAGCAGAACAAGAACTAACCGAAGAAGAAAAAACCGAAATCCTCCAAAGCCTCTTCTGTACATATCTAAAACAAACAAAGCATCTAGCAGAAGAAATTGGCATGGACAAAAAGAAACTCGAAGAAGCATTCAAAGAGGAAATGAAAACTATAAAATAAGCAACCACATACAAATCATAAAAAAACTGTTACATGTTAACACACAACCCAAACAACTACCAAAGCTTCACCTAAACACACAAGAATACTTATTAGGAAAAACACATCTTTTAAACGCTAACAAACAACCTACACGTAGCCTGAACTGCAGCCCGGTGGTGTAGTGGTCAAGCATAGCGGGCTTTGGACCCGCTGACGAGAGTTCGAATCTCTCCCGGGCTACTTAGTATCTTATGGGTAAAATTCTTTGTAAAGTGTGTAGAATTTTTGTTCGTTTTTGTTTCGGCTTAGCCGAGTTGGGAGTTAGTTTGAAATAAATCTTACAGTCAAATTTATGTGGATAGAAAGTGGGTCATGTTTTAACAGTCGGATGTAGTGATTAAAGTGTGTGATTGTTTTGGGAAAAGCAATACGATAAAATGTCAAGTGATGCATCCATAGCTGTTCTAACCAAACTATATCATCTTGTGCAGGAGCGGATTTTGGTGCCGATTTTTATGGCGGCAAAAAATGGTATAAGTTTCAGAGAGGCTATGGATGAGAAAAAATATTAATTGTGGATTTACCCGAAGGAAAAATATGGAAACTTAAATTTACATTGTCTTGTATCCATCGTGCCAAAACCAATTCTCAACACCCCAAAAATAACTACACACAAAGCCACCTCAAAGCCACACGCAACTCCTCCACAGCCCTAACCTTCAACTTCCTCAAAACAAACTTAACCTTCAACCACACCAACACAACAGAATTCAAATCCGAAAAATACGCCAACAAAAACCAAACAAAAACTCCCTCCCAAAAACAGGAACAAACACACCAACCACCATATGAGCAGATAAATTATCAAGCAACAACACATCACCCCATCCAAAATAGGAGCCAAAACATACATAACATAAAGACGAAACAAATCACCATTCAAAAAACCTTCAAAAGTTGCAAAAGCATTTACACCCGATAACCGTTCCGTAGAAATTACAAAAGTACACTCAAAACAAACATCTGGTGCATACTCCATCACCCTATCGGACTTTTGCTCCCAACCATATATAGCAGCTTAAATTTACATTGTCTTGTATCCATCGTGCCGAAACCAATTCTCAATATCCCCCAAAGTAACAACAGACAAAGCCACCCCCAAAGCCACAC
>WRNB01000091.1 GCA_009776805.1 Candidatus Bathycorpusculum grumuli
TTAAGCAGGAGAGGTCTGTTTTTGCTACTATTGTTGGTATTGTTGATGGGTCGGTGACTTCTTTGTTTCAAAAGTCTTCACACGGCTGAATAGTTACAAAAAACAATCATTTTTCATCAGAATTACTGACACCCAATCCGTAGCTCTACAAAAACAATGCAACACCACTAATGTTGTAAAGCATTATTGATTGTCTAATGAAATTGCAATATTTTCACCAGTATTTTCAAGCCCTCTTATTCTTATGGAAATAACATTGATTCGGACTCCCATTTTCATGGCCATATGACCATAACCTTCAGCTTATTCAAAATCATCTTCAGATGTATTCATACTCTAAAGATTTAACCCATTTTTTCCACATATCCATAACCTGCGCACAAACATTATAGTGTAACTTTTTTTGCGATCATAGTAAATATTTTGGTTACAAAAACCCCAACTCGGCTGAACCGAAACCAAAACAAACAAAAATTCTACACACCCTACAAAGAATTTTACCAGTAAGATACTATAAACACATTATTTTTACAGACACACAATAATACAAATCATTGTGAAAAAACAACCTACAAAACGTGTGCGATTGTTATGAACTCATAATTTTTTTCTTTTAGGTTTCCATCTAGAAAAGACATATTTGTATGTTAGCTACTAATTTATAACACAATTTATCCCTAGTTTTTATGTTTCAGGTGAACCAGACTGCCCTCGCATATTGAAAAAGATCGCGGAATCATAAAACCCAAAATTAAGAAAAACGTTTATGATAACTATTCCAAAAAATGCTACGTGTGCAATTACTCCATTAAACCAGCACTCCGTATGCATCATATTATTCCACGTGAATTTGGCGGAAAAAATGATACTGACAACTTGGTTCTTCTTTGTTCAAATTGTCATTCACTAACTCACTACTATAGTTCAAAACGATTCCAAAATAAAGAACTCAAAATATGTCTAAAAAACCAGCTTGAAAATGAAATGATAGACCGATTAACTGAATTAACTAGAAAAATCCAAGAGGCAAGAAGCAAAATTATAGAGAATGATATGTCATGGACTGAAAATAAACTTTATTCAATTGATGAAGCTATCGAACAAATAACAAGGAAGAACAAAATGGGAACAGTTGAAAGGGACTATCTGTCTAAAGTTGTTAATGAAGTACTAAAGAGGATACCTGACCCAATACTGAAACAGTGTTCTTTTCGATTATTGAAAAACGGTAAGTATCTAAGCATTAATTTACATAACCATCTTTTGTTTAGAACACCTGCTTATGGTGATTTTGCAGAGAAACCAAAGTTTGATTGCTACTTAACTTTCCCAAAAGATAGAGTGCCGTTAAAGTTAAAACCTGTTGAGAAAAGAGATGTCTTCTTTTTCGCTCATTTCGACTGCATTAACGTAGGTTTATCATATGTTGAAGTATTGCAACTTGAGGCTGATTGGAAGCTTTTTGAAGATGCTTGTCGAATGGCTCAAAGTGCAAGAAAAACAAGAGACTGGCTTTCTAACATTAAAATATTTGAGAGCTTTCACATTTAGGGAGATAAAACTATTTTTTCACACTTTTATTGTTTTTAACGTTTCTTTCTGGAAAACAATACTTACATTTTACCATAATTTACATTCTACTTGCCCGCTCGTGAAAGATATTACACCATAAATCTCTCTAAACGTAAACACTCTCACTTTCTTTGGATTCCATGTAATTATTGTATTATGAATCTGAGTTTTTCATTTTTTCTACTATAAACCCTTAAAAATAACCTACTTTGAAGACCTACCCCGCCTACGCACAACCTTCCCACCCAAAACAGAACCCAACAAACAATCCACAGAAACCTCAAAACCAAACACACCACACACAACCAACTACAACCCAACAAACAACAAAACCACCCCACCAAACCCCACACACTCAATAAACCAAACCGACCACATCCCATCCAAAACCACCAAACAAGAACAAAACAAACCACACAAACACGAACACCACCACACAAAACACAAATACAAACCCAACACCAAAAACACAAACAAAACAAACAACAAACCCACCTTCCCATCCTCAAACCAAAATAACAACAACATTTAGTTTCCCAAAGAAACAGAAGCCCGAAACGACGACGCATTCATAATAAAATAGACAGACATCAATTCAGAAAAACAATCCATAACATTACCCCTAAAAAAGGCAACAAACCACAACAAATCAAACTATCAACACAACCAATCACCATGCTAAACAACCTACCACATGATGACACAAAACCATTTACACGCTCACAGAGACACTTTGCAAGAAACTTGGAAGTTAACGAAAAAAGATAGCCCATAAATTGAAAAATGATCGCATCCCCAAAATTCACTTTCACACCCTAAAACACTGGAAAGCCACCACAGAATACCACAAAACCAAAGACATCCTACACGTCATGAAACCACTCGGCCACAAAAGCATCCAAAACACCTTGCTCTATACGCAACTGATAAACTTTGATGCCGTCGATAATTTTCATTCAGCAACAGTAAAAACAGTTCAAGAAGTACAGAAACTCGTTGAAACAGGCTTTGAATACGTTTGTAGCTTTGATGTAGTGAAATTGTTTAGGAAACGTAAGTGAGACCCTATTTAAACATGGGTCTGGTTTATTGTGGTGGGCCGCTGGGTTTTGAACCCCAACTTACATGGAGATATCGCCATAACAACTTCCATTTTTCTTTTTCCACATTTTGATATTCCAACCTTTGAACAAACACGCCTATTCATTGGAGACTTTCACGCGTTAAGTTTTTTCTGCATTTGCTTTAAAGTTTCAAGATACGCTTTTTCCACATTAGTCAGGTCGTCAGGAAGTTGCGCACGATAAACAGTATATTCTCGAATGGCTTTTTCTATGGCTTCAAGGTGACTAACACGTCCTGCACTGTCTAAAACGCCTACTCCAAAGTCACGGGAAAACTTGTCAAGGATTTCAAGCCAGTCACGCATATACATAGGTTCATGTAATTCGGCTTTCATCTCTGCCATATCAAAAAAAGCATTCACCATGCGCCGTAGTGCGAACAGTTCTTTTTCTGTCAGGTAGTTTTTTGCAACAGTTACTTCGTTTTTCATTGGTCGACTACCCTTAAACACCGTCAACCCCATAAAAGGCAATTCAGCATTAGCACGTTCGAAAATAATTTCACTTGCTGTATTACCACTGACTGCATAATGTAGTTTGTTTTGTACAATTTTGAAAAATTCAAGAGTCTCTGGCATGGCAGCATTGTAGTCTAAACTGGTTGCATAAAGATCAAGAATCTGTCGATACATCACTTTTTCACTGATACGAATGTCTCGTATGCGCTCTAGAAGCTCTTTCCAATAAACCCCACCGCCCATATTTTTCAAAAAGTCATCATTGAGAGTGAATCCTTTTTGCAGGTACTCATGCAAAACAGTTGTTGCCCATTGTCTAAACTGTGTACCACGTGAAGATTTCACGCGGTAACCAATGGCTAAAATGACATTTAGAGAATAGAGTGCTACAGGTTTGTCAGAAGTTGGAATTTGCAAATTTTGCAAATTGCTTTTTTGGTCTAACTCTGACTCGGCGAATATGTTTTTGATATGCCGTGAAACTACGCTAATATCACGGGAGAACAATGTGGCAATCTGGGCCTGAGTAAGCCACAGCGTATCACCTGCAAGACGACAATCAACATTGACTTTTCCATCCTGCGTTTGATATATAATAATTTCGGATTTACGATCAATCGCCATACCAACACCTAAAACAATCAACAAATTATGTTCAATAAATAGGTACCGTGTCTTATTATTTTTTGTACCAAAAATGAGATAACAAATGAAGTAGATAACAGATAACTATTCGTAAAAGTTAAACCTACAATTAACGGTTAGACTACCTAATTCAATTCGTGCCACAGTACCGTACGAGTTGGAAAAGTCTTATAAAATTGGCGCATACACCGCAAGCTACTTCCATCAAAACCTTTCCCAAACTCTACCGTCAACTGCTCCGCCAAATACCGCAACAAACCTTTACGTATTTTGCACGTTCCCCAACACAGGCTTCTTGTTCATTTGCCTCGAATTCGAGGTAATTAAAATTTTGGTTTGTAATTCTTTCTCATAGACCTAAAAATTCAACTGTGTTATGGTTGTGCATCAAGTTTTGGATGACATATCCGGAATTCGGGGTTTTTGTATTTTGCTATGCTGTTAAGCTGATGTAATCGTCATAGGTGCCTTTGGAAAGTGCTGTTATTTCTCTTCTTTTTGCAGTGATTTTGTCTTTGAAAACTTTGTTATAAGTCATGTAATCAATCAGTCATCACTATAGCTTATTACATACCTATTTAATTTTTGAACAAGTAAGTAGTCAAAGAAAATGACTATAAGCAGTACATTTTGGAGATAAAATGTATTTACGAAAACAAGAAACAATTTTTGGATCAGTTTTTGGTCCAATTGTCCGAATCTTCAACCTCACTTGTCATGTCTACTTTTTTGGGTAGTAAGTAAACGTTCGTAGAAAAAAGAAGTAATTTGTCGCTCCAACTGACAAACACTCTATGTGGCCTCTACACGCTCTTGAGCATAAAACTCGCGTCGTGAACTATCATCAATTTTCATTAAAGGCAGTAGTGTGATCAACTCAATTCGTGGGACAGTGTCGCACGAATTGGAAAGGTCTGATAAAATTGGGCGTATACGCCGTAAATTACTTTCATCAAAACCTTCACCAAATGCCCTGTTGTTGGATAGTAACGGTTTTCCATCACCATCAAAAAATACTCCTTTGTTAAATTTTCCACTCATATTTTTAGTCCTTTCAATAAGACCTGCCCCGAACATCCAGATTTGCAGAGCCTCAAGACTCAAAATTTAGCTCATCAGCTACTTTGCGCCTTATCGACAACTGTTTTCACCGTTTTTTCACAACGATTAAACTATTCAAGTTTGCTCCATAATAATAGGTAGTTTAATAATTGTTATCCTCTACAAAAACATATAACGTAATACAGACTATAAAACAATTTTGGCACTACGTCTTTTGAGTATTGCATACTTTTGAGTTTGCATATTTTCAATTTTGTCATCCTTATTTTAAGAATGGGAAAATCCGCTAGGCATTGTATAAAGCCACTTTCCTTACTTTCTATTATAACATCCCCCCGACTTGTCAATACTTTTTTCAAAAAAATTTACAATTTTTCATCTATTTATCGACATATTTACTATTTTTTAACATTTTAGGGTTCTTACTCTACCCCATGTCCTTCTGTTTGGTCGTGCGATCACGGAGAGACTTGACGTAGAACCGCCTCTTTAGGGCGTTACGGGGCAATTGCCGAACATTTCAGCATATCGCGCTTTTAACGCATAGTACTTCGTCGTATCGGGTATATGATAAAATTTGGGGAAGATATGGCGTTTTTAGCCTGAAAAATTAGCAATAAACCTCAGATTATATGGCATTAACAGTTTGATGTGTGGTAATTATTTTTCTATATGTTATAAAAATAAAGTGACAACTGAGTAATCAGTGGAAGAGTTTTCATGTTGTAATAGAGTGTGATAAGTTGTTTGTTGTCGGATGCATTTGTTTTTTTGAACGATAAAATAACAAACTTGCAACAACCCCAACTACCACAACAATAACCACAAGCAAAAGATAACTTCCCCCCGTAGCTTCCTCAGTAAACACATCATGACCCTCACCACTCAAAGCAGTATTTTGCCCAATCACTGTAATGATATCACCATCGAGAGCACCAGTATTGTATACCCCGCCGCCTCTTATAGCAATATTATTGAATATACAGCCACTGATTATGCTGAAGGTACCCACATTACACACGCCACCGCCTACACCACTGTTTATGCACGTATTATTACAAATATAGCCTCCATAAAGCGTAAAAGTGCCCGCGTTATATACCCCGCCGCCATTTGTAGCTGTGTTATTTAAAATTGTGCTATCTTGAGCGTTTATATCCCAATACATATTAAAAACACCTTCATTATATATACCGCCGCCATTTGTAGCTCTATTACCCGAAATTATACCGCCATATAGGTTAAATATGCCGTCCCGTTCAACATGCACGCCTCTACCCATATCATCGCCTGCATGAGTTATGACAAAATTACCATAAAGCGACAACGTCCCACCAGACTTAACGATAATAGTGTCCACGCCATTAGCTCCAATTAAATTAATAGACCCAAGCAAATCAATTACTTTACCATCAAAGATTTCGAGCGATTTTTCCAATACAATATCATTTACAATACAAATCGAATATATTTTGTTATTTGGAGCTGTATTAAGGGCATTTCTAAGTTCGTTTTCATTTTCAACATAAATATTAATTGCCACCCATCCATTAGCAGTAGAAATAAGTGGTGCCAAAACTATTGTTGATATAAAGAGTAAGGAAACAAAAAATAGACTTTTTTTACTAAAAAAACAACAAATATTAAATTTTGATTTAATATTAAATTCATTTAAACGCCATTTCTCTAACTTTACAGGATATGCCAGTATATTATTCATTTATTACCCTCTTACAATTATTTTGTTTAACATCAACCATTTCGTCAGCACTATATTTTAACTTAACTTTTTTTGTTGATAAAGAAAAAAGGGTTGTAATGCGTGGCACCAACATTTCTATTTGTCGTTTAATATCCCAATAAGCTTCAATCATAGTAGATCTTGCTGTCGTATAGGTTTTTACTCGAGTGTTTGCAAGAGTATTTGTATACCTTGGTAAATTATTTTGTCATTATCATCGGTTGTATAGCGTTATTGGGTTTATCCACTAAGAAAACATGCGTATTGTTTAGCTGCGTTCTCATTAATAGCTATATCATACTTGATTTTTCTCAGCAGTGTTGATAGTTTTTGTTTGTGATGTTTCCGTTTGCTGAAGGTTTTACATTGCCAAATGGCAACGTAAATAGTGTTGAAGGCAATGGATCAAATTTTGATGTGTGTTATGCAGAATCTGGGTTATTCTTTAGGGAGATTGCTGAAAAGACGGGGTAGTCAAAGTGGACGGTGTTGCGTCAAATGAATTTGCTCCAAGAGGCGGGAACTATAACGAGGGNAGGTTTGTCAAAGACTGGTTATTGGGAAGGTAATGCAACAGACAGGCCGTAATAAGTAACGTGTTGAATTTTTTGTTTCATTTTTGTATTAATTCATCAGAGATGCTTATCCTTTTTCTAAAACTCTCAACGCGTTGAGAGTTTTGTTGATAATAGGTTTTAACGCAAAAGAAAGCAATTTTCAAGTATCGTCTTGTTTGGTTGTTAACTGTTACAAAATCCAATATAATGCTGTTACAGATGACTGGAAAATTGTTATTGAAAATTTGTTCTAATGTTATAGTTGTAATTTTTTTATTTGTTGTGTTTTGTTGGTGTTGTCTGCTAATCGGTTAGCTTTTTGATGCTGATATCAAATTGATTATGTTTGTTAGCATTAGTAAACACCCAACACTTATGCAGGTTCAGTCAAGTCAGCATTGACCGGTCATTTTTGCTTCTATGTATCGGTAACGTATTTAAATAACGTTAGTTACCGATATATCGGTACAGATTCGTGAGAAAACATTTACCAACATAAGGTGAACATTCTGAAAAATAGAGGAACACATCGCGAACGCATAATCAGAACACTTCTAATAGAACCAAACGACACCCTCACAAAATACAAACTCGCCAAAAAAGCAGAAACCTCCTTCCCATGGACCCACGAATTCCTAAACAAACTCCAAACACAAAACCTAACCAAAAACACCCAAATAACAAACTACTCAAAACTCATCAACTACTGGCTACAAATAAAAACTAAACCAGAAAAAAAAGAGTATATGCACAAAAACGCCTTAGACCTAATTCAAACAAGCAAACTTCCATATGCCCTCACTACTTACCAAGCAGAAAACCTTGTCCAACACTACCTCTTCCCCTCCCGCATCGATCTATACATAAAAAGAGACGACACAACTAAATGGCATGAAGAATTAACTACTGACGGGTTAGTTGGTAAAGGCAACCTGCGACTCCTCATAGCCGATGAACATGTCTTCTATGGCGCATTTAAACGCCAAAAACT
>WRNB01000092.1 GCA_009776805.1 Candidatus Bathycorpusculum grumuli
ATGTTGTTTTGGCTTTTTGGTCTTCCTTTTGGCATGTTTTTCACTGGCAATATTGTAGCATGCGAACTATATAAAGGTATCGTATATTGGGACACTACCGAAACTTGGTTGTTTGTATAGTGATTTGTGCTACATTTATTTTACTAAGTGCTGAATTTCAACAGATTCCAATAGTTTCTGCAACTACATCAACAAACTTTATTGTTGCTTATGGTGCAGAAGCACAAATTTTTGCTTCAATACTTTCAACAAAATGGTCTGAACTAGACCTTGTTCTTGATAATCAACCACAAATAATAGTGATATCTGACATTAACTTGGTAAATCTTCAAGACACATTAGATAGTATGAAAAATGGGGCAATACTTGTAGCAATCAATCTACCAGTGGATAATGGTTTGGTAGATGTCCCAAGGCACTCATTTGGCAGCACAGAGAGAATTGGTTTATGGACAGTGAAAACAGAAAACTATCAAGATGTTGTCCCACCTTACTGGATAATAGTTACTAAACAAACAACGCCGCCATTTACTGGACAATATAGTTGTGGTACTGCTGAGGATGAGCAATCACATGAACATGTAATGCAAACGGCTTTACGGGGTATCAATTCAGTTATGTTTCCTGATGTAGATTGGCCCAACATGTCAGAGGTTATTGATAATGGTGATCAAAGGGAAGTTGATAACGATTTTATGGTTGTGTTGCATATTTCGGACATTATGTTGTTGGCAGTGTTATTAGTTGTGGTGTTGCTTGTCGGGGTTATTACTGTAGTGGTTTTGTTGTTGCAAAGAAAGCCCAAGATTTAGGGTGGAATTTTGCAGTATACAGGTTTGAATTAAAGATGAAAGAGTAGAAACATTCTAAAACCCATTTTTTAATAAAAATGATATATTTATAATAATATGAGAAGAAGCTTGTGGCGACCTCCGAAAACCCATATTTTTCCCAAAAAACACATACCAAAAAAGTGTAACTATGTACCTAGTTTTCTGAAATGGGGTTTTCGGAGGCTGCCTAATGAAAATGATAGAAAAAACGGTTTTTTTGTTTTTTAAGAGGTTTTGATAGTTTTCTGGTTGTTTGGAGCGTATTTGCGTGTTTTGTTGAAGGAAAATGGTGAGTTACTAAAAAATTTTTTGCTCTAACTAAAATTTCATAGGGGTAACTTTGAAAAGTTACGGTTAAAAATCGTTTTTGCACAGTCTGAATTGGTAGTTTTCATGTGTAGTAGATAAGCTATTTCTGCACAACTAATCCACTATTTTGTCTCTTCTTCACAAATAATTCACGCAATTAACATTAATTTTCACTCGCTTTATCACACATAAAAACCGCTACAACACTAACCTCTAAACATAAACACACATAAATTAACACCTTTTCCACGATTAACAATTAGCTATGTTTTTGGTATACTGTTTCTTTTTACCACTATAGTGTTAGAGGTTTTGTGTTTGTTTGTTTTGTTGGTTTGTTTTTAGTAGGTGTTCTATTGTTGGTTTGAGTTTTTGGTTCTCTTCTTGGATTTTTTGAGTGCCTATTTGTATTTTTTGTTGTTCGATTTCTTTTATTATTTCGGCGTAATGTATGCCTTCAGCGGCGGAGACGTATTCGACTCGGAAGCGTTCGGGTGTTAGTCCTTGTTTTGTTAGTATGTTTTTGAGGCTGTCGGTTCTTGTTTTCATTTTGTGGTTTCCGTTTATGTAGTGGCAATCGTATGGTAGGTGGCATGCGCCGATTAGTATCATGCCTGCTCCAAGGTGTAGTGCTTCTAGTATGAATTCTTTTGATACTCTTCCGCTGCACATTACGCGGATGACTCGTACGCTTGCGGGGTATTCGCATCGGCTAATACCGGCTAAGTCGGCTCCGGCGTAGCTACACCAGTTGCATAGAAAGGCAATAATTTTTTCTTCGGGGTTGTTTTGGAGGGCTGCGTGTATTTGTGCCATTATTTGTGGATCTGTGAAGTGCATTTGGGTTATGGCGTGGGCGGGGCATTCGGCGACGCATGTTCCGCATCCGTGACAGCTGGCGGTGTTTATGTTTGCGGGTTTGTTTTTTTCGTGTTTTATTGCGTTGTATGGGCACGCGTTAACGCAAAGGCCGCATTTTATGCATTTGTCGGGGTTGATTGTTGATATGATGGGTTCGATTGGCCAGTTTAATTTAGATAGTATTGTTGCGGCTCTGGATGCTGCTGCGCTGCCTTGTGAGACGCTGTATGGGATGTCTTTTAGTCCTGCGCATGCGCCAGCGTAAAATATGCCGTCGGTTGGTGCGTCTAATGGTTTTAGTTTGGGGTGGGCTTCCATGAAAAAGCCGTCTTGTCCTCTGGAAATGTTTAGTATGTGTGCTATTGTGTTAGAGTTTTTTTTAGGTATGGATGCAGTGGCTAAAACTATCATGTTTGTTTCGATTTCTATGGGGTTTCCCAAGTTTGTGTCTTCGGAGTGAATTGTTAGGTTGTGGGTTTTTGGGTTTTCGGTTATGCTGCTTACTCTTCCGCGTATAAAGTTTACGCCGCGTTCTCTTGCGCGGTTGTAGAATTCTTCGTAGCCTTTGCTAGGGCTGCGTATGTCCATGTAGAAGATGTAGATTTCTATGTTTTCTTTGTATTTTTCTTTAAGTTGTATTGCATGTTTTAGTGTGTACATGCAGCAGTAGTTACTGCAGTATGGGTGCTTGTTTTTGTCTCTGCTGCCTACGCATAAAATAAAAGCGAGGTTTTGGGGTTTTTGGCCGTCTGATTGTCGGATGACGTTGCCGTTTGTTGGTCCTGCGGCTAGGATTAGGCGTTCAAATTCCATGCTTGTGATAACGTTTGGGTATTTGCCGTAGCCTAAAAGTGGCATGTCGTATGGTTCGTATATGTCGAATCCTGTGGCTACTATTATTGCGCCTACGTTTATTTCAATTTCTTGGGGTTTTTGGTTAAAATCAATTGCTTTTCGTTCGCCACATTTTTCAGTACACTTGTAACATTCAATACAGTAATCCATGTTAATAGCGTAAATTAGGGGCACAGCTTGATCAAAAGGCACAGATATAGCTTTACGGGCACCAAGATTTACATCCCACTCATTTGGATATTCAATAGGACAAACATCTCTACACTCACCACAACCAGTACAGTTTTCATCAATAACATAACGAGGCTTTTTAGAGATTTTTACTGTAAAATTTCCAACATACCCATCAACTTTAACAAGATCACTGTAAGCAAAAATTGTAATGTTTGGATGTCTTGCACAATCCACCATTTTAGGTCCTTCAATACATATACTACAATCAAGGGTTGGAAAAGTTTTGTCCAACGCAGCCATATGCCCACCGATACTTTGAGAGTTTTCAAGCATATATACCTTAAAACCTTGCTCAGCCAAATCTAAAGCGGCACTTATACCAGCTATGCCGCCACCGATAATTAGAGCTTTATTTGTTACAGGCACTTCAAGAGTTTGTAGAGGTTGTATTAATCGCGCTTTTGCAACAGCCATGTTTACAGTGTCTTTAGCACGTTCGGTTGCTTTATTTGGCGTGTTTTGGTGACACCAAGAAGAAAATTCTCGAATATTAGCCATTTCACATAAGAAACTGTTTAAACCTGCTTCGGCAACAGTACGTCGAAAGGTAGGTTCATGCATTCTTGGAGAGCAAGCAGCTATAACTATGCGGTTTAGGTTGTTTTGTTTTATTGCTTTTCGAATTTCTTCTTGACCCGGATCAGCGCAGGTGTAACGGTTTTCTTTAACAAAAACTACGTTAGGAAGAGTTTGAGCATATTTAGCAACAGCGTGTACGTCAACTGTTCCAGCTATGTTTAAGCCACAGTGGCAAACAAAAACGCCTATGCGTAGTTCTTCAGGGGTTTGGGTGTTACTCATGGGTTATTTCATCTTGTAATCGTTTAGTTACTATATCGCGTTTTTTTATGGAGGTAATTGCTTCAAGTTCTTTTATTTTACTATTTTTGTTTGTTAGTCGTTCTAAAGTTTTATTCCATGTGCCAGAATGAATGTGTTTGTGGTTAATTTTTACACGTTTGATTATTAATGCGTCATCAACGGGGCAAACATTTTTGCATGCGCCACAATATGTGCAGTAGGCGTTATTTGTAGATATTTTTTTATCAATGATGGTTAAAACGTTAGGTATTGGACATATGTCTACGCATTTATGACAGTTGATAAGACATTTTTCAGAGTTTATGACGAGTTTGCCTTCAAAAATTTTTGTAACCTTTAATGTTTTAGAAGGACATTTTGTTTCACATAATTTGCAGGTTGGGCAATACTCTTTTTGGATGTCAACTATAACTTTAATTCGTTGTTTTTCTGTTGGAGATAAATTGTTAATATCATTTATGGGTTGTCCATCAAATCCTTTTCTAGATACTTTTATTAATTGTAGGGGACAAATGATTTCACATTCAAAACAATTTTTAGGACACAAATTAGAGTTTAAAGTTATTGTTCGATCAATTGTTGGATAACTTTCTTTTGCAAGTAATGCAAGGTTACATGCATTATTTAAAGTTACTTTAATAGCTCCATAAAGACAAGTTACATCACAAACACCACAAAAATTACATTTAGATAGATCAATGTCAATTCGTGGTTTTAAAAATTGGTCACTTAATTGTTTTTCAACTTTAACAGCATCTTTAGGACAAACTAGAGAACAAATCTGACAACCAACACAACGATGCCTATCAAGAACCAACTTGAAATTCTTCACCTGCATAACCCATTCTAATGTTAAAACATCAAATGAATCACACTTTAAACTTTTATACGGCATCACATAACCCTCAAAGAACCCTAAAACACCCACAAACATATAGCCTACTTTTGATATAAATATTACTTACAAAACAAAACATTACACACAAAAAAACAAAAATCATTTTTTTCACGTTTTACCATTTTTAACATTCACTCCCAACAAACAACCAACACATTTTACCCACTTACCCAAACATACAAAAACACTACAACACAAACCCATAACACAAACACACACCAAAAACAAAACCCAACAAAACACTACAAACAAAAACAAACAACTAAAAAAACAAAAAACAAAACTAGCCAGTCACAATAGCAACATAACAATTCAAACTAGAATCATCAATAAAACCAAACAAACACAACCCACTACCCACAAACAAATCCAAAAAAACATCCAACCCAAAAACTTTCCTAAGCCCCGTAACCACAAGCTTACCATCAACACCAAGCTTACGCTTAAACTCAACCAACGTCTTTTTTGGAACAGGCATATTTTGAAGCATAGTAAACGCAAAAATAACATCAAACACAACATCCCTAAAAGGCAAATAATCAGCATCCGCCTGAACAACACACACACTATCAAAAAACTTGGCACGCTCCTTAGCCTTAAACAACAACTTACGAGAAATATCAACACCCACAACAAACCCAGCCCTACCAGCCACATAAGAAAAAAAAAGCCCACTACCACAACCAACATCTAAAACAACATCACAAAAAGACTGATTCAACACCCTTTCAGCCGCAACATACTTTGCAATCTGCTCTTGAGCATACTGCACATCATAACTCTCAGCAGTAACATCATAACACTTCGCTACTAAACGCTTTTTACGCCAACTACTCAACATACTCACTAAACAAAAACTACAACACACAAACCACTTAACTATTTTGGAAAAAAACACCAACCCGCCTATACTAACACAAACTATTCTATGAACACACTTCCAAAAAATTTTATTTACTAGCCAACAATTTATTACAAGAAGACAAATAATGCAACAATTAAACAACAAACTATCAGTTCTCGTAGAACCCACATTTGAAAACACAAAAACCTTAATAGAAAAAACATTTACCCAAAGAAAAACATTAATCATTACAGGCAACTGCAAAGTTAACTACGAAGGAAGAGCCAACTCAAAACTAGAATTAGGAGAACGAATTTTAATCATAAAATCAGATGGAAGTTTACTTGTCCATCGACCAACAGGCTATGAACCTGTTAATTGGCAACCACCAGGCAGCATTTTCCACACACAAATAGAAAATGACACACTTGAAATTCATGCAACAAGACATAAACCCAAAGAAAACGTCAATGTACAATTCACAAAAATCTACACAGTTACATCCATAATGCTACTTGACACAGGAAATTTCATACTTAACGCCAGCGAAGAAGACATGCATAAAGCAATTTTATTTAAACCTGAAATGATTGAAGAAGGATTTAAACCAATAAGTTGGGAGAAAAAAGTTGAACCAGGATTTGTTGATGTTTATGGCATGGATAAAATAGGCAGACTAGTTGTAATTGAAGTTAAACGCAAAATAGCAAACAAAGAAGCAGTACTACAACTTGCAAAATATATTGATGCCATCAAACTAAAAGCAGATAGACCAATTCGAGGAATTTTAGCAGCCCCAAATTTAGGCAAAGACGCACAAGCATTATTAGAATCCATGAATTTAGAGTTTAAAGAATTATGCCCTAAAAAATGTGCAGAAATACTTAAAAAAACAAACCCAACATCCAAACTAGAAACATTTTTTTAAAAAACCAGTCATAACCAAATGTCATCAGACTATCGTAAAATAAAAAATAAAAACACACAACCCAACAACACAAAAATCCAACAAACAAAAAAACCATGCGCCATAATTAACATACAAATTTTATAGGTGAACTTGATCCGGTAATTTTTGGCGCATGATTGAATTTGTGCATATGTGTGTGTGGTAATTCGAGACTGTGGTGTTTTACCTAACTGTTTTATCTGTGCATTACTAATGCATAGATTCATATTTTATTAATGCACAGTTTACTTTATGATGCTTAAAGAAACATTACGCCGCATAGTTGAAGTACAACAAAAAGACCGCCAACACCAAAACTATGGCACACCCAGAACATTAACCAACACCATCGATCTTAAATTACCATTCGCCATAATACTATCTGGCATAAGACGCTGCGGAAAAAGCACCTTAATACACCAAATAATAAATACAACAAACAGCAAATACTATTTTAATTTTAAAGACCCAAAAACAACCAGTTTTGAATTAAACGATTTCCAAAAACTAGACGAAATCTTTCAAGAAAATTTTGGTTCCAAAGATTACTACTTTTTTGACGAAATCCAAAACATTGAAAAATGGGAACTTTTCATAAGAGCACTACTTGATAAAGGTAAACATTGCCTAATAACTAGTTCGAACGCTTCCATGTTAAGCAAAGAGTTTGGAACAAAACTCACTGGCAGACATTTACAACATGAACTATTTCCTTTTTCATACAATGAATTTCTAGCATTTACCTCAACAAAAGCAGGCCCAGAAACTCTTAATGAATATCTAAAAAAAGGCGGTTTTCCAGAATATCTAAAATTTAACCGTAGCGAAATTTTACAAGAATTACTAAATAACATAATTATGCGCGACATAGTTGTTAGGCACAAACTAAGAAGCCCTAAAACAATAAAAGAATTAGCACTTTACTTAATTTCCAACATAGGTGTTGATTTTTCGTATAACAATCTTGCTAAAACCTTCAATATGGGTTCAACTAACAGTGCTGTTTCGTTTGTTTCATATTTAGAAGATAGTTACCTTTTGTTTACCGTTTCAAAATTCAGCTACTCTCTAAAGAAACAATCAGTAAACCCTAAAAAAATATATGTTATAGATAACGGTTTAGCAGATGTTAACTCAATTTCTTTTTCCTCAAACAAGGGCAGAATGTTAGAGAACACAATATTTTTAGCTCTACGAAGGCATGGAAAAAACATATTTTACTTTAAAGAAGAAAAAGAATGCGATTTCATATTAAAAGAAGCAAATAAAGTAACACAGGCAATCCAAGTTTGCTACAATTTAACTCAAGAAAACAAAAACCGTGAAATAGACGGACTCATAGAAGCACTAGAAACATTCGATTTAGCCGAAGGATTAATTCTAACCTTTAATCCCTAACTCTTCACTTTTTTGGTAATATGTTTTTTCAACATTTAACAACCAGCCCAATTTCCACCCAAAAAACAAAAACAACCCCAAAACACACCA
>WRNB01000093.1 GCA_009776805.1 Candidatus Bathycorpusculum grumuli
GGGGGGGGTAAGGGTTATGTTTAGTGTTTGTTGTTAGGTGTTGTTGTTTGATTTGGTGTGTGTTGTTGTTTTTTATTTGTAGGTGGTTGTGTGTTGTTGTTTTTTTGTGGGTTATGTTGTGGTGTAAGTGAAAAATGTAGTGGGTGTTGTGTGGGTTGTTTTGTTGTAAGATTTTTGTGTGTGGTTGGGGTTTGTTAGGTGTTAACGATTTAACTACATAATTTATATTGTTATGTGAATGGTAATATTATGTTTACGGAATAACTTTTTTAAATTTTACCGCCATTAACACACCCTAAGTCAAAAAATAAAATGTTGCAAGAGGTGAAAATTATGGATAAAAAAAAGTTTAAACAAGTTTTAGTACATGTCCCAGAAAGTTTTTTGGAAGAATTCGACAAAAAAACGACTAAAACGTACATGAGTAGAAATGAAGCCATAAGAACTGGCATGTTACTACTTTTAGAAAAACAAAAAATAAAAAACAATTAATTTTGTAACATCTAAATAATAACATTTTTAGTGTTGATAAAAAATCACAAAAACAACCACCAAAAACAACTATTAACCAATAAAAACAAACGGTGCAACATCAATTAATTTCAGCAATAATCAACAATACAAAACAAAAATCAATACTAAACAACCCTATTTTTTTAACATAAAAATAAACACACCAGTAAACATCTTAAATAAAAAAACGTAAACTACATATTTAATTTATCTGTCGCATAAACTAAAAAAATAGTACATCGATTATTTTTAAGGCAATCTTTAAAAATTTTTTAGTTATTAATGTTGAGGTGTAGTGGGGAGTTTGTGTGGGTGCTTGTTCTTTTGTTTTTTGTTGGTTTGAGATGTAAACTGTATTTTCGAAAGGCACCTTAACATAATAATAAAATAGTTTAATAACACAAAGAAAAACATAAAAAACAGTTAAACAGACAAAAATTTTAATCAAAAATTGTTTTGACACCTGTAAACTTTCCCCCACAAAATGATGAATTAACTCAAATTTTAGAAATATATAAAACATTTAACACAAACCTTTATGTATTTTATAAATTTAGTCAAACTATTCGACTATACCATAAACATAATTTGTTTAAAAACAGATTTACTGCTAACAAAAACTCAACAATACACCACAACAACAAAAACAACCAATAACAATCAACAATGATTTCTGTTACCCTGTTGTATAACATACACACGACACAAGTAAACCGACATAGTTTTGCCTCAAAACCTCAATCAACTAACAACCAACGTATCCTGTAACTGTGAAGCGTGGACGCAGACCGTTATGGGGGAGTGAATTTATGTGTAGATCTGCGCCCACGCCCAAACACACGTTAAAAACTAACACCCACATGTCAAAACCCGAAATTGAAGGAAATATCGTAGGTGTTAGTTTCCAACAAACCACATGATAGACTTGTTACTCATAGTATATAAACAAAACGATAAATATGTGGTTTTTTGCTTACATAATCACTGATAAACCCAACATGTTTAAAAATAATCGACAAATAATTTTATGTGTGAGCGTGAACAACACCTACCTTCCATACACACCATACGGATACCTCACACTATACAATACTAATTTATGCCAAAACTTACACAATTTACATGAAGAGAGCCCCTTGTGCCTTTACTAAACCATTTATCTCACAAACCTACAACAAAACACAAATATATACATAACAACAAGGTTAAACCATACACTTTTTTAGAACAATTCACAACAACAAAAACTCTTACACCAATTTTCTAACACAATAAAACATTTCAATTAATTAATAATGTATTAACTTTTCACACTAAAACATTTACCTATATTTGCAGTTCTTCCAACACCAACCGCATCGATGGTGAACTTTGTTTAAAACACAACTTTGTAACAAACAATCATATTTCATCTAATTTTCCAACAAAAACCAACCACCACACTTAACTCAAAACACAATCCAAACACAAAAAACAACAAAAAGTTATAAAACAACACCCCATTACACTTCTACAAACAAATAACCAACAACATAGATAACATTTACACAAGGAGCAACAAAACATGATAAACTCAACAGATAAAGAACAAGACATACTAACACTACAAACTCTTGCAAAACAAGGCAAAGCTGACGCCCAATACATGCTAGGCATGAATTACTACCATGGCGAAAAAGCCGGATTCAGTGTCAAACAAAACTATAAACAAGCCAAAAAATACTTCCAAAAAGCAGCAAACCAAGGCCACAAAGACGCCCAACACACACTAGGCAACTGTTACTACCACGGCGATGGTGCCAAACAAGATTACAAACAAGCCATATATTGGTATCAAAAAGCAGCAAACCAAGGCCACAAAGACGCCCAATACCACCTAGGCACCTGCTACCAAAACGGTTATGGCACAAAACAAGATTACAAACAAGCCATATATTGGTATCAAAAAGCAGCAAACCAAGGACACAAAGACGCCCAATACTACACAGGCACCTGTTACCACTACGGCCACGGCATAAAACAAGACTACCAAAAAGCCCTAGAATACTTCCAAAAAGCTGCTGATCAAAATCACCCTGAAGCCCAACACTCCCTAGCATCATGCTACTACCATGGCTACGGCACAAAACAAGACCGCAAACAAGCCATGAAATATTTTCAAAAAGCTGCTGATCAAAATCACCCTGAAGCCCAACGCAGCATAGGCATCTGCTACTTCAACGGAGTAGGCATAAAACAAGACTACCAAAAAGCCCTAGAATATTTTCAAAAAGCTGCTGATCAAAATCACCCTGAAGCCCAACACGACCTAGGCACCTGTTACTACATCGGCGACTGCACAAAACAAGACTACCAAAAAGCCATAGAATACTTCCAAAAAGCAGCCAATCAAAACCACGCAGCCGCCCAATACACACTAGGCAGCCTATACTACGAAGGCAAAGGCACCCCCCAAAACATCCCACAAGCCATAAAACACTTCCAAAAAGCCGCACAACAAGGAATCACCCACGCACAATACGCACTAGGCGAACTCTACCATTACGGTGATGGTGTCAAACAAGATTACAAACAAGCCATATATTGGTATCAAAAAGCAGCAAACCAAGGACACGCAATCGCCCAATACACCCTAAGCAACATGTACTTCGAAGGACAAGGCGTCAAACAAAACTATCCACAAATGATAAAATGGTGCACCAAAGCCGCCGACCAAGGCTTATCCGACGCACAAAACACTTTAGGCGTATGTTACTACAAAGGACAAGGCACAAAACAAGACACCACACAAGCCAAAAAATGGTTCCAAAAAGCAGCTGACCAAGGAAACCAAGACGCACAAAACAACCTACAAATACTACAACAAAACAATCCACCACAATAGCTTACTTTTTTAAAACCCAATTATCGTACCTTTAAGTGAAATTTTGTGTAAAGCGTGTAAAATTTTTGTTTGCTTTGATTTCGATAAGATTTTGAGTGATTAGTGATAAAAACAGACTTTTTAGTTGAATAATTATTCGGTAAATTTTTTATTATAATTTAAGAAATGTTTTTTTACATCGCAGAACTTGTTGATAAATTATTAATTGAAGCTGTTGAGTAGAATATGACTGAGTTACCTGACGATTTAGCGAAAAAACTATCCGATATTATTGATCTTGCTGAGTATGGTGATGCTATGGCACAGTTTGTATTAGGTATATGTTATTATAAAGGTGAAGGTGTTAAACAAAGTTTTAAACAGGCTGCTGTTTTGTTTCACAAGGCAGCTATACAGGGTTGTGTAGATGCACAATATTTTTTAAGTAAATGTTATGTTAATGGTGAAGGGGTTAAAAGAGACGCTTTTGAGGCTACTAAATGGTTGATGGAGGCTGCGGAACAAGGTCATGTTGATGCACAGTACGATTTAGCTGGATGTTATTTAGAGGGTGAAGGTGTGTTGCAGGATTATTTGCAGGCAGTAAACTGGTTTACTAAAGCGGCTAAACAGGGTTATGAAGATGCCCAGTTTGAGTTAGCTTTATGTTATGCTTATGGTACGGGAGTGTCTCAGGATTTTGTTACAGCCGCGTTTTGGTATCGTAAAGCAGCTGAACAGGGATGTGCATGTGCTCAAAATTCTCTTGGAGAATGTTATTACTTTGGTACTGGTGTAGCTCAGGATTTTGTGGAGGCTGTAAATTGGTATCGTAAAGCAGCTGAACAAGATTTTGTTGAGGCACAGTACAATTTAGGTCAGTGTTATTTTTTTGGTGCTGGTGTGTTGCAGGATTATTTGCAGACAGTACATTGGTATAATAAAGCGGTTGAGAAAAACTATGCTGACGCCCAATGCTCTTTAGGTATATGTTATTTAAATGGTTTTGGTGTTGAGCAGGATGATGCACAAGCTATAGTTTGGCTTAAAAAAGCTGCCAAACAGGACGATTTTTATGCACAAAATGTTTTAGCTTGTTGTTATCTTACGGGTAGAGGGGCACCACAGGATTTTGTGATCGCGGTAAGATGGTTAAATAAAGCTGTTGAGCAAGGCTTTGCAGATGCAGAATTTAATTTGGGCTCTTGTTATTTTACTGGGCGTGGAGTTAAACAAAATTTTGAAACGGCTGTTATGTGGTTTAAAAAGGCATCTGAACAGGGACAAGTTGAGGCACAGTACTATTTAGCTGCTTGTTATAACCTTGGTTGTGGTGTAGTTCAGGATTATCAAACTGCTATAGAGTTATATCGTAAAGCAATTGAACAAAACCACATTGGGGCGTGTTGTGATTTAGGTGACTGTTATTATTATGGTACTGGTGTAGCTCAGGATTTTGTGGAGGCTGTAAATTGGTATCGTAAAGCAGCAAATGAAAATTTTGCTCAGGCTCAATGGGGTTTAGGTATGTGTTATTTTGATGGTAAAGGTGTAGAGCAGGATTATGTTGCTGCTGTTGAGTTGTATCTTAAAGCTGCTGAGAAAGGGTGTGCTGATGCGCAAAATAGTTTAGGGTTGTGTTATTTTAAGGGTGTAGGGGTTCAGCAAGATTTTGAACGAGCTGTTGAGTTGTATCTTAAAGCTGCTGAGAAAGAGTGTGCTGATGCGCAAAATAATTTAGGTATGTGTTATTTTAAGGGTGTAGGGGTTCAGCAAGATTTTCAACGAGCTGCTGAGTGGTTGATAAAAGCTTCTGAGCAGGGGTGTGTTGATGCGAAAAACAATTTGCAGCAATTATTACAACAATTGCGATCGCAGAAGTAGTGAATAATTTGGTAACTTGTGGTGTGAGCGTTTTTAAATAACTGGGGTTTTTTGCTGATATAGTTGCATTGTGGTGTTGTGGTAATTTGTTAAGGCGTATTTGTTGTGGTTATTTGTAAAAAATGTTTTCTGGAAAAATAGTTAAAACGATGTGAGTGGAAGAAAGCAAAGATGGTGTGGGAAATGTGAATATTTTTTTACAAAGACGACAAGCAAACAAAGGGTATGGTTGCTAGAAAAGGCGAAATGTGTCCTTTTTTATTTTTTTGTAAGCTTTTTTTAACATGTTGGTTTGCATTTTTAACACTGACCTAATATATCTGAATTATGGGAGTAGGTGTTGAGTTGTTTGATGGGGCAGTTTGTGGTAAGGTCATGAGTTGGAATTTGGTGAGATGTAGAGTTTTGTGGTTTAACAAGTTTTGTTTTTTCAAAGTTGTTGATTGTAGTAAGTAGAGTTGTGGTTTTGGTGTTTGGTGATTATGTTGTTGTATTTGATGTTTGTTTTTGTTGTTGTTTTTATGTTTTATTTGTGTGGTTGTGTGGTTTTGTGTTTTTATATATTTGTTTTGATTATTTGGTAGCGTGTTTTGTTTAGTTTTTGTGTGCAAAAATAAAAGAAGCGTTTAATATTCAAATGTTTATGTGCCAAAGTTGGATACATAGTGAACTGTTTTTTTAATCTGTTGTTTGGGTGTGTTTTTGAAGGTGTTGCCGAGTTTGTCATGATTGTAAGTAAAGCAATGTTGTTGTTATTGAGTGGAATAATGGGTAAGTATGTATTGTTGTCATTTGGGATGGTTTATGTGTTGAGTTAAAGTGTTTTTAATGTGTAAGTTGTTATTTTTCTAAAATTGTGGAAGAGCTGACAACGTTTACTGTCTTTGCTTAACTTCAAAACAATAATATTATCTTCCTATAAGTAAGAACCTTATATTTTGAAGACTGGTTCTCTTGATAAGTGAAATATAACATTTGAATAAATTATTCACAACATACTTTTACACATTTTCTTATCACCAAAAAATTGAGAGTATTCAAATATAGTTATACGGTGCAGATTTTTTTATGGTTTACTGTTTTTAACACTTTTTTTGATGAACAATTCTTACAATTAACATGTTTTTCAGTTATACCTGTTTTGTAGAGATCATTACACACCAATATATCTAAGTTGAACACTCTCCAAAAATGAAAAAATAGAAATAACCATAACCGTAAAAATGTCCACGAACATGACAAAAGTATACTTCTAAAACGTTTTATACTGATTGAAAAATATATTACACAGTTGTTTAATTATATATTTCGTGAACAAACATGGTTGATAACTTTATTCAAGAAAAAAAACCTACAACAAACTGTAAACCAAACCCAACAGACACATGTGATGCAATAACTGAACGCATACATGCAGACGAAGAACTCAAACGCGCAAAACAACTAGCTGACGGATATTGCGCAGACCCTGAATTTCTAGAAGACCTACACTGTGAATACGTAATTCCATCATGCATCGAAAGCATAAAAAAAGCATTTATAAACGGATACAAACACGGCATAGAAGACACCAAAAAACAACAAAACCAACAATTATAACCACCACAAACATAAAACCTCAACCAATACCCACAATACCACTTACAACTCAAACAAATTCTATACCACACCACTTTTACATACTACATTTTTCAAAAATTTAAACACAAACAAACAATTAAAAAATCCAACACCAACCCAAACCAACTCAAAACAAAAACACATCTCCAACACCAATACTAACAACCAAACACCCAACACTTAAAAAACAACATCCAAATAAAAAACCCAAACAATAACACCAGACTACGAAATCACCAACCACAAACACATGTTAAAAATTACAAATCAATACACCCAAAAACTTCAAACTATAAGTGGGTTCTATAATAGCTCACACAAGTTAGTATGATTTAGGGTCATATTGATTGTTTTAAGAAAAGTTAAGTTTAAATGGCTGTAGTTAGTCTAAGATGCATCCGCAATTAAGCGGTTAGGTTAGGTTGCCGGGGTAGCCTAGCCTGGCTAGGGCGCCAGACTCATAATCTGGAGACAAAAGGGGCTAAACGCTCTTTGCCAGAAGTCGCGGGCTCGAATCCCGTCCCCGGCACCACACAATTACATATAATGTCCTTCTCAAATTTTTAAATACCCAAACAACAAAAAACAACAAACCAACAAGTAATACACAACTATGAACAACAACTTGAACGAACACACCACACCATCAAAGTTACCCAGCGTGCGTCCGTAAGAGGTTGAGTTGACATCGCCGGAAGCGGTCCTAGATTGATGAAACATCTAGGTGGCCATCGTATTACCTAACGCCGAAAGGAAAATGGGGACCATAGCATTGCGAAAAGCACCTGTGCTCGAAATCAGTGTATGAACTCGAGGTGCAAGGCTAATGTGTGGCATGGCTATGGCTAAACTGCAAAAATTCCAAGCTCTTAGTCTAATTGTTGGGGTGCGCGGGATCCCATGGGATCAAAGGCTGAATTGATGCGTGCACGAACTACCCTATAACCACTATTGCTTGGGGTGGTTGTATTCATCGGGTGGTTCCGACGTGCAAGAAGCACGTTAAAGAGCTGAGTGGAGGCCTAAACTACACCAATATGTGTCATCTCAGCTAAACGGAGAAACCCAACCTGAAAACAAAATCAGTAAGGAGAACAAAAGATGATGCAAACTAGGACAACAACAAATAC
>WRNB01000094.1 GCA_009776805.1 Candidatus Bathycorpusculum grumuli
AAAAGTTTGTTTTTTCTTCATTGTTTCAACATGTTTTTGGCAAAAATTCGCTTTAACTCGCTACAATTTACCATCAACAATTAAATTACGCCTAAGGTCTAGTTAACAAATAATTTGGTTGAATTAATGGTAGAATGCCGTGAATATTGTGGTGAAACGGACAAGTTATTTTTGAATTAATTTTAAGCAAAGTAAGTAATTAAGAAAAGGTTATGTTGCAATTTTAAGGGTTATAAAAGCTAATAGAAACAGTAGTCCAGCGATAAAAAATGTTGGTACATAATTGTATGTATTAGCTAAGTATGGACCCAAGAAAGAGCCTAAAGCAGTTCCTAAACCTACTAAACCGTCAAATAGACCACTTTTTCCTGCAGGTATGAGTTCCATAGAAATAGAAAGCATCAAAATATAGTACATAGCAAAAGAGAATCCTAGAAAAACGAGAATAAAAAAAGTCATTATTGTGGGGTAGATGGCTAATTGTATGATGCCGATTAATGTAAAAATCAGTAGGCTTCTATATAACACGTATCTGGGCATTTGTTTGCGTATATTCATTGTTCTGGCGCGTCCACTGATAATGAAGTATCCTGCAGTAGCCCCAATTGAAGTGAAAATGTAGCTTATGTAGACCATGCTGTTTGGTAAATGTAAATTTTGACTCAAGAAAACAGGAAAAGGTGTGAAAAATGTGCTTGTTGCTAGAGAGAACAAAACAATTGCTAAAGCAAAGATTTTGAAACTGTCTTGTTTAAGTGAGCCATTCCAATGGGTGCCGTCTAGAAGTCTTGAAGCAGAATTTACACTTTGATATGTAAAATCAATATTTCTCTCTATTCTGACTAGGCGGCGTTCAAAAATCATTAATGGGTCAGTAACTAATAGGATGGAAAGTATGAATGCGGTAACGCTTAAACCGCTACAAAGATATAGAGTGTATGTTGCTAAAGTTGCAGAGTTGAGGTTTGCTGTAAAAGAAAAAAGTCCTGCGGATAAACAGAAACCAAGTGCTAGACCAGCGATTAGTCCAAGTTCTGTTAAGCCTTTGTAGTAGCCATAAGATGGTTCCCATTTATCGCGGCTGTAATGTTCAGCGATTAATACGTTTTTTGGTGGTTCATGGGCAATGTGTAGAAAGTGCATAACAACATAAAGGGCAACAAATACCAGAACGTTTTGAGCAAAAGTAAAGGTCATTAGGAAAAGTAGAATTGCAGAGGAAAGAAAAGATAGTAAAATGAACGGTTTATATCTTCGTGTTGCATCGCATAGCCAACCCCAGATAAATGAGGCTGGGATTGTACAGAATGTTGCAATTGATATCATAATGCCTAGAGTAACTAAAGGTCCACCTAGGATGTTTGTGTCTTGGAAGCCAACTACATAGAGTGGTATGAAGACACTGAGTAAACCAAAGGCCATTTCATGGAAAAAGAAACCGAGTCGCCACATGCACGGAATACATTTCAGGGTTAAATTAAAATGTTTAGGCAAAAAAATTTAATAATGTTTTGTAAAAACATACTAATTTTTTTAAGTATAAAACTTTTTGTTTAGAAAGGGTTAATAATTAATTCAATAGTGTCTAAAAATGTTTTGTAACTATAAAGCAATCTATCATCTAAATTACCCAACAACCCGCAATAAATAGTACTTCAAAAAACACGAATTTTAATACAAAAAATACACTAACACTACACCATAAAAAACTAAATTCACAACAAAAAACAAAGCCCACCAAAAAACCATACTAAAAACAATCCGCCAACCAAAGTTATAGTAAATTATAATAAAGCAGACAATATTCTTCTGCACAAAAACAATTTCTTAGCATCCAAGTTATGATTTAAATATAAATGCTTAATAGAGAGTTAATCAACTTTAACTGCGCTGGAGTTAATCTTCAAATGGCAAAATTCAAGGTAATCATATCTGATCCAACAGACGGAAAAAGCAAAGTAATAGAAATGGAAGAAGCACGTGCAGCTCCATTCATCGGAAAAAAACTAGGAGAAACTATTGACGGCATCATAGTAGACATGCCAGCAACCAAACTTCAAATTTTAGGCGGTTCTGATACAGATGGCGTACCTATGAGAGGCGACGTCCACGGAGGAATCAGACGTCAAGTAGTTTTAAGTTCAGGTGCAGGATTCAAACCTAAAAGAGAAGGAGAAAGAAGACGAAAAACCGTCCGCGGAAACATCATCACCGACGAGATTGTCCAAATCAATCTAAAAATTGTCAGTCAACCCGCCAAACCCATAGAAAACAAAGTTGAAACCACAGCTTAAACAACAACAATAAAAAATAGTTAATAAACCAACAAATAAACCCAATTTTCCTTTTCGACTTAAATTAAACCCGTCAACAACATTAAACATATAAAGAAAAACGAAAAACTTACAGTTTACTGCCTTCCAAACATTTTGTTGGACATAGAAAGGTTAAATTTAAGCATTGAACAATAAGACACCCCAAGACGTAAGGCGTTTGTAAATGGCTGAAAAAACACAAGAAAAGAAAAACGCGACAATGCCGCGACAACCAGAAGTAAACATTGGTACAATAGGTCACGTAGACCATGGAAAAACAACACTTGTTCAAGCCTTAACAGGCACATGGGCATCACGCCACAGTGAAGAACTAAAAAGAGGCATTACCATAAAACTTGGATACGCCGACATGCCAATCTACAAATGCCCAAAGTGTCAACCGCCAAAAAAATATACAATAAAACCAGTTTGCGAAAACTGTAACAAAAAAACAGAATTTGTGCGAGGTATAAGTTTTGTTGATGCACCCGGACACGAAGCCCTAATGGCAACAATGCTTTCAGGTGCAGCCATTATGGATGGAGCAATCCTTGTAATTGCTGCAGATGAACCCTGCCCACAACCACAAACCCGTGAACACTTAGCAGCAGCCGAAGTTAGTGGAATAAAAAACATTATTATTGTACAAAACAAAATTGATATTGTTGACGAATCTCGAGCACGAAAAAGCTACGACGAAATCAAAGCCTTTGTAAAAGAAACCGTAGCAGAAAATGCTCCAATTATACCACTATCAGCTCAAAGAAACATCAATATTGATGTACTTCTTGAGGCAATGCAAGAAATTATTCCAACACCAAAACGTGACCCTGACCTACCACCATTAATGTTTATTGTCCGCTCATTTGACACAAACAAACCAGGAACAACAATCGACGAATTTAGCGGAGGAATAATTGGTGGAACCATTGCACAAGGCAAATTTAAAACTGGAGAAGAAATTGAAATTCGACCAGGTGTACCAGTTGATCGCGAAGGCAAAACAATTTACAATCCATTAATCAGTGAAATTACAAGCTTACATGCAGGAAATAAAAAAGTTAAAGAAGCAACATGCGGCGGACTTATAGGTGTTGGCACACTACTTGATCCATCATATTCTAAGGCAGATGGTTTAACAGGCAGTATTGCAGGAAAAACAGGTATGTTACCACCAACTTTAACTGAACTTACATTAGAAACATTTACTCTTGAAAGAGTTGTTGGAACTAAAGATCAATTAAAAGTTGAAAAAATTAATCCTGATGAACAACTATTACTTCATGTTGGGGCTGCAGTGAATGTTGGTAAAGTAATTGGAATAAAACAAAATATTATAAAAGTAAAATTGACCAGACCAATTTGTGCTTTACCTGGCGCACGTGTTGCGATAAGCAGAAAAATTACATCTCGATGGCGACTAATTGGATATGGTTTAATAAAATAAATAAACTAAGTTCCCAAAAAATTTTCTAACCACAAAAACCACAAACTAACAAAACACCTCAAAAACCACCCTATTTTCGAAAAAAAACTATTTCAAACACCTTTTCACCTACAACAAAAACAATACATAACACAACGGTTAAAATTATAAAATTTCTAACACATTGTCCTAACCACCATTTTTTTATTGTCAAGTAACCTGTTAACGAGTTTTTTATGGAACAGATCTATTTTGAAACCCTATGTCATGTCATGTATATTGTGGTTAAAAAAAATAACGGAAAGTTCGGATAACTTATTTTTTATTATTTAGAAACTCGTTTACTTTTTTCAGTAAAACTTTTGCACTCTTGAACGTTAATTTTTCCATAGCTTGCTCATAATTAAGCCAAATTGAGTCTATGTGTTCAAAAGATATCGTAACAAGTTCAGTGTTTGTTTCCATAAGATAAAAAACTACTTCTTTGCGTATCGTTTTACCTTGTCTTCGATAGTAATATTCTATTTTCTCTCTAAAAGTACCTATAAACTGGGCATCTGTTATCCCTGTTTCTTCTCTTAATTCACGTACAACGGTTTCCTTTTCTGACTCATTTATTTCGACGTTACCCTTAACAAAGTCCCAGTGCCCAGCTTCATAACGAAGTAACAAATATAAAAAGTCAGACTGTTGCCTTAGATAAACAAGAGCTCCACAAGATTTTTCGCTAAGCATAAAGTCACCAACAAACAAGGTTCAACTAAGAAGTATTTAAAGTAACGTTACAATTAAGAATATAGAAAAACATAGAATTACCCCGCAGATGATAAAATGTTAAAACCAACAGTTCAACCGTTAAGAGTTCTCTTAGATTCAAACGCATTATTTACATTTTTAGAGTTAAAGATAGATATTTTTGAGGAGCTACAACGGTTACTAAATCGGAATGTAGAATTCGTTGTGATTCACCCTGTTAAAATTGAACTTGAATTGCTTGCAAACAAAAAATCCTTTAAACTGCGTCGTCAAGCGAATTTTGCACTAAAGCTGTCAGAGAGATGTAAAATAGTAAAAGTTGATGTCCCAGACAAGATTACAACAGATGATGCTATAATTAAAGTGGCAAAAGAATGGAACACACCAGTCTTTACCAATGATAGACAATTAAGAAAAAGGCTAAGAGATATAAGTCTGCCAGTGATTTATGTGAGACAAAAATCTCGTCTAGAGATTGACGGATTGATATCGTAGATGTTCAAAGTAATTACTCTTCAAGATACCATTCGCATTCCACCAGAAACCTTTGGGAAACCACTTGAGAAAGTAGGACGCGAACAGGTAAAACAAAAATATGAAGGAATAGTAAGTGAAGAATTAGGCTATGTTATAGCTGTAACAGGTATTCAAGTAAGTGCAACAGGAAAAATTATTCCAGGTGATGGCGCAACATTTCACAAAGTAACCTTTTCAGTATTAACTTTCTACCCAATAATTCAAGAAGTGATTGAAGGAGATATTGTTGAAATAGCAGATTTTGGCGCGTTTGTTAGAATTGGTCCAATTGACGCGTTGCTGCATGTTTCACAACTTATGGATGACTTCATTTCGTATGATGAAAAACAAGGTGTTCTTCTGGGTAAAGAGTCAAAACGTAAACTTATCGCAGGAGACCAAGTTCGTGTACGTATAACAGCAGTTTCACTTGGAAGAATAGGAAGTTCAGGTAAAATAGGTGTAACCGCAAGACAACCATTCCTTGGCAAATTAGAGTGGCTTCAAATAGATCAAGGTAAAGAAGTTACATGTGAAACAAAAGAGGAGAAAACACAATGAGTGAAAAAGCATGTTCAAATTGTCATTTTCTAACTAAGGAAAACACTTGTCCAAAATGTAAAAGTAGTAGTTTAAGCGAAGATTACGGTGGTCTTGTGATATTGTTTGATACTGAAAATTCTGCAATTGCAAAAACTATGAGTGTTAAAGATCAAGGGCGTTATGCTTTAAAAGTTCGCTAAAACAAAACTAGTCATCACATAACAACTTTTTTTAATCATTTTTGTAGCAATACTATTCTATGTCAGTAATTTATGCCATTACACCAAAACTTAGAGAGAAATTAAAAGAACCATTTGGTATATTGGTCAGGGGTTCAATTGATCAAACAATGGCAAAAATGCTTGAAATCAAAATGCAGAATCCGGTAAAGATTATTTCAGTAGGTGATATGGTTACAAAAAATTTACGTGCCTACAAAATATCACCGGATTTGGCCATTATAGATAATCAATGTATGCGTAAAAAAGTTCAATTTGATGTTTGTAGTGCAAATATTGTGGAAGTTGAAAATCCGCGGGGAACTATAACTATAGAAGCAATCAAAGCGATAAAAGGTGCAATAAAAAATAAAGAGTACACTCAGATAGTTGTAAATGGTGAAGAGGATTTACTTACACTTATTGCTGTGTTATATGCTCCTGAAAATTCTGTAGTGGTGTATGGGCAACCATGTGAAGGCATAGTCGTTGTTAAAGTTTCACCTGAAAAGAAAACAGAAGCCTCTGAAGTCTTAAAAGCAATGAAAAAATGTTCGAAAAGCTAAATAAGAAGAATACTGTAAGAGTTCAGGGCTTGAGTGAAGTGAACATTCATGGAAATTAAAATCGTATCAACTAAAGAAAACCCGCTTCTCAAACGCAAAGAAGTATGTTTCACAATTACACAGGGTCTAAAAGAGAAGACACCAAATAGACTTGATGCCAAACGAGCAGTCGCCAATTCAGTACAAGTTAAAGAAAATGTTGTATACATTAAATGTATGGAAACTTTAACTGGATCAAATATTACCAACGGTTGTGCTAATGTTTATCAAAGTGTTGAACAAGCTCAAGTTATAGAGCCAGAACACATCAAGAAAAGAAATAACCCTGAAAAACCAAAAGAGGCACAAGAATAATGCCAAAACCAGAAGCAGCAAAAACTGAAAATAAATCAAAAGGAAAAGTGAAAAAGAAAGAAAATGGTGTTAATACCATGTATAAAGTTGAAGGAGACAAAGTTTCACGCACACGTCCAACTTGTGAACGCTGCGGTCCAGGATACTTTATGGCAGACCACAATGTCAGATATACATGTGGCCATTGCGGCTTTACACGTTATAAACAAAAGTAATTTTTGATAAGCAGTTTTAAATCTTTCAACTGCACTATCTCTTTTGATCTATCATGCTTAGAGTAAACGTAGTCATATCAAACATTTCAGCTGAACGCTACTGGGACATCCGTAAACCAATTCCTACAATTCAAATTAACACTAACATAAACGTTATAGGTATGGAAAAGAAACAGGATGAAACACTTGAAGTACCATATGTACTTTCAATAGCATATAACCCATCCATTGCACAAATAAACATTAAAGGAAATGCCTATGTAAACGGTGACAAAAATGAAATTGATAAGGTTATCAAAGATTATGAACAGAAAAAACCGCCAGCACAAATAATTATTCAATCAATATCAAATGTAGTATTTATTGAGTCAGTATCAATTTCACGTACACTAAACATTCCACCACCTATTCCATTGCCACAAATTCCTGAAGCAGACGCAAAACTTCCAAACGCAAAACCACAAGGTAGAGACTATAGTCTCTAAGTTTTCACACATATTTTTCTTTTCAAAATTAAAAAAGTATGTTAGAACAAAAATTGTACATACTCAATTTTTAGTAAAAAAGTTTTTTTATTCATTTTACCACTAACGAACATTACACACAATTATATCCCTTACAACATGTCTTGCTCACAAAAAACACAACAAAAAACGACTTTCCCTTAATTTATATCCTTCACAAAGTTTTTGTTTTGTTTGTATAAGTGTTGCATTCAAACACTGTTCGTTGTAGTGGTAAGTGGGAATAGAAAAAATGATGATATCAGACTACGCAAAAAAGAGTTCTAAAATATACTAACATACAAAATTTGACAGCAAACAATTATACATACAAAACAAAATAAACAGCCAACATAAACATTAAATACCATGTAATACAAAGAAGAAATCAATAAATAACAAACAGAACTAACACTAAAAAACCACAACCAACACACACCACAAAACCACAACTACAAAATAACAACACCACACACAAACCCAAACACACAAAAACTAGACCACAAACACACAACACCAAACCAAA
>WRNB01000095.1 GCA_009776805.1 Candidatus Bathycorpusculum grumuli
TATCCAGTTGTTGGTTTTTTGGTTCAATGTGTGTGCCTTCGTTATTGTATGTATGTTGTTTTCTCTTATTTAACTTTGGGAAATTGTGGGTCAGGTTAAGACATTAGCCGTATATTGGTGTCTGTGTCAAATATGTGTGTCAGTATTTTAAGTTTAAGTATAACAGAACTGATAGAGCGGCTAACTCAAACATGTCAGGCAGGACTATAAAAGGTCCTAATCCTGAAGCGTAAAACGAAAATATACTTGCTAAAAAAGGACTTGACGCTATATCTTTTAGCAAAAATGCAAATCCGAAAATTATTAATCCAAAGGAAAATTCAGATTTTGTTTTTTTGTATACCTCTATAAAAATAACTAGCAGTGCTATAAGCAATACCATGTTTACAGTAGAAACTACTGAGTGTGCGACATAAAATATTTCAAAATCGCTACGGATAACTATTTGTCCGTTACCGATGCCAAAATTATTTGGAGGAGCTGCACGTGTGGGTAGTGGTGGGTATGAGGTGGTTAATGTCCAAAGTGTTGTGAACAGGCTAACTGCTATAATGATTAAAAAAAGTAAGGTAATTTTGAATTTTCTACCGCTATATTTTATACTATTTTCCATTTTTTTGTGCTCCTTTTTTATTTTTTCCAATTTTATCATATGTTTCTTTAAACAGGTCGTAATTGTCCTCCATTACTTGGGAGAGAAAATATGTTACGCCATATCGATCGCCGACTGATATTATTAATCGGTTTTTTTCTAATACATCCAAGTGATGGCGCATAGTTTTATAGTCCATGCCTAGCAAAGTTGCAAATTGGTTGGCGTTTTGTGGTTTATCTTTTAGTGCTTCCAAAATTTTGGCTCTAGTTGGTCCGCCACGTGTACCAGTGATTAGCCATCCAAGCAGGTACTTGAGTGTGCGGGTATTGCTAGACATTTTAATGTATCCTGTTAGTGTTTAATTTATTTATAAATCGGAGGTAATAAACATCATCTCTTTTAAACATTAAAGCTGTGGTTGTACGTGTTTACGTTAGAAGTGTTGTTATGTGTTTGTAATATGTGGTTGTGATTGTTTTTTGCGAAAAATTTTTTCATAATTTAATTAGGGTGAGATTTGGGTATAATTTTGAAAAATTATTTAATAATAATTTTGATTAATGATTAACAGATAGTCCAGAAGATGATGTTTAGAAATAAATAACAATGATTTCTTTTGGTTGTCTTTAAACTAAAAAGTGATGTAACATATGGGAATAATAAATAGGGCTATAAAAAATATTTCAAAACGTAAAATTCGCGCATTACTTGTTATTGTAGCATTAAGCATTTCTTTATCAATTATGGTTTCAATTCCTGCAGGCCTTATGGCTAATCAAAAATCTACAAACTCGATGGCAGAGAATTTAAGCTCAACTATAACAGATACTAGCGAATCAATCAATCAAGCACTAAATCAAATTGACGTGTACATGTCGTCACGTTATGCTGGTTTTGGTTTTAATTATGGTGATACTCCACCGTCACCTCAAAGTGGAGATCGAATAATAGGCGGCAATAACGGTAACAATAACGATGGCAACCCGGGCAGATACGGGGGTTTTGGAGAGGGTAACATACCAGGCCAGTTTGGTGGGATAAATGATGGTGCTACACCAATGAATCAAAGTCTTTATATGGACATCGCAGAAATTAGCGGTGTTGCAGCTACTGTAGCTGAACTTGAAGTATCTCAAGGTAGCAAAAATCAAACAACTTCAATGATGGGTCAAACATTCACTACACAAATAACTGATTATACTATAATAGGGGTTGAATTAAAATCTGAATTCACATCTAATTCGAATTATAACAGTTTGCCAACAAATATTGTTAATGGAAGAAATCTTCAAGCTGATGACACTGGCGTGGTGTTGCTTAGTCAGAATAATTCTGCATTTTTTGAGGCAGGCATTGGAGATATAATAACTATTTTAGATCATGAATTCGCAATTATAGGAATCTATCAACCTACAACAGCTCTTGAGGAATTGGTTCTCTATATGAATCTTTCAGATGCTCAACATATAACGGAGAATGCTGGATACATAACAACTCTGAAAGTGTACACTACTAGTAGCGATAGTGTAGATTTTGTTGTTGCAAAAATTAGGGAACTTCACTCAGAATTAACTGTGACTACTGGGCAGCAACGTTTAAACCAACTTGAAACTCTGCAATCAACATATAGTGATGTCTTGGAAAATACTCAATCATCACTTGCAGCTACACAAGCAACTGCAATTCAGGAAATAATTGTAGTAGTCGCTGCAACCAGCTTGATTGTGTTATTTGTAATGTTGTATACTGTAAGAGAGCGTACAAAAGAAATTGGCACGCTTAAAGCGATAGGGTTTAGTAATAGAGCGGTCATGGGACAATTTTTACTTGAAGGACTGTGTTTAAGTACCATTGCAGGTATAATTGGTATTGTCATAGCCATCTTTGCAGCTCCAACATTTTCAGCTTTGTTGTTGCCAAGTGTTAGTTCAACTTTGGGAATGAATGCTATGGTTGCAGGTGGCACAAGGGTGTCGATGGCATCTGTTTCAATTAGTGTTGAACTTGCTCTGTTTGCTTTTGGGGCTTCTATGTTATTAGGTGTTGTGGGTACGCTTTATCCGGCATGGAGGGCAGCAAAAATACGACCCGCGGAGGCAATGAGATATGAATAATAACGTGTTGGAAATTGAAAATTTAAGCAGAACATACATGTTGGGTAAACAGTCTATTAATGCTTTAATTAATTTGAATATGCATGTAAGTAAAGGTGAGTTTATAGCGATTATGGGTCCTAGTGGTAGTGGTAAATCTACTCTGTTAAATGTCATCGGATGTATTGATAAACCAACAAGTGGTAAAATATGTCTTGATGATATAGATGTCACAAATACTCCTGAAAGTAAACTCTACAAAATACGTCGAAACAAAATGGGTTTTGTCTTTCAATCCTTCAATTTGTTATCCTATCTTAGTGCCAGAGAAAACGTGGAATTACCTATGGAGGGCAAAATCAAAGATAAAACAGAGCGTAGAAAAAAAGCAAGTGAACTCCTCCGTCTTGTTGGGCTTTTAGACAGAGAAAATCATCGACCACAAAAATTAAGTCAGGGTGAACAGCAAAGAGTTGCTATAGCACGAGCATTGGCTAATGATCCTGCAATAATCCTTGCAGATGAGCCAACAGGTAACCTTGACAGTAAAAATAAGCAAGAAATCATAAAATTGTTAGCAAATCTTAACTTAACAAGAGGTACCACCATAATTATGGTAACCCATGATATCCAAGTAGCAAACAATACAGAACGTGTGCTTTTACTTAAAGATGGAAATATAATCAAAGAAAAAGAGGGCCTACATTTAGCTAAAAAACAAAATATGTGTCCTCATTGTAAAGGCTCTATAAAGATCTATGATGAGACTTGTCCAATTTGTAATAAAAAGCTCTATGAAATTGAGGAATTTTTCACTATATAAAAACAAGAGAGAATAAACATGAAAAAAACTGGAAAACAAAATACAACAGAACCGCAAGAAAATGCAATATCTAATGAGTCAACTTCGATTTTTCAAGAATACTCACAATCAGAATCAACTAAAAAATATCCACAGCCACCTCAAGAACCAACAACACAAGAACCAACAACACAAGAACCAACAACACAAGAACCAACAACACAAGAACCAACAACACAAGAACCAACAACACAAGAACCAACAACACAACAAGAAAACATATGGCCACAAGAGATAACATCACCTTTTCAAGAACACCAACAATTTGAAACAAACACAAATCACTCACCACCACCTTCAACGCCATCAACTATACTACATAAAAAACATAAAAATCAAAAAATCGCCATGACACTGTTACTTTCCATTTGTTTGATAACTGGCTGTTTCATCGGATGTGCAGTTACATACACAACACTTAACAATAAAATTAATGATTTACAAACTCAAATAAATTACATATCAAATAGTCAAAACTACATTTCAAGCATACAAGACGACAATCAAGTATCACTTGCAAGTTTATATCAAAATATTAAAAATTCAGTTGTTGAAGTTACATGTAGCGTACCATACTATACACGTTTTGGAGCTACAATAGGTTACACTTCTCAACAAGGCAGCGGATTTGTAACCACCATTAACAATCAACAAGTAATTGTTACAAACTATCACGTAATTGAATCAGCAGTCAGCATAACTATAACATTTGCAGATGGAACCAGTCGAGAAGCAACAATTTCAGGCACTAACCCAGACGTAGATCTTGCAGTATTAAAAGTATCCTCAATACCTAACAACACAGCCTCTTTAACAGTAGTTAGTTCATCAGCTTTAAGTGTTGGCGACACAGTAGTTGCAGTTGGTTCACCTTATGGACTTTCAGGTACATTAACAACTGGAATTATAAGTGCCCTTGGAAGAACAGTTGAAGACACAATTAACAACCGCAAAATTGCAATTACAGACATAATTCAAACCAGCACACAAATAAATCCAGGCAACTCTGGCGGACCCTTACTCAACCTACAAGGACAAGTCATCGGTATAACCACAGCAATAATTAGCGATTCCCAAGGTTTAGGATTTGCCATATCTTCAAACACCATCATAAAAGAAGCACCAGCACTCGTAAAATAACACAACCCATAACACACCTTAAGCAGCGAACTATTAAAGTCCGTTTCAAAAACAACACACATTTTTTTAGTCAACCCATAAAATAAACAAACAATTAACATGGTAACATAAAAATAATCAACATACACTTGATTTTTCTTAGCAAAAATCTTGTTTTAAATAGCGTACTCTTATATGTCCCTAAAACAACCTCTACTACCATAGCTAAAAAAGAAGTCTAAAACATGTCAGCATTTACAAGACCTGGAACATACGATTATAACGCAACAGTATTTTCACCAGACGGACGACTATATCAAGTTGAATATGTCACAGAATTACTCAACAGAGGTGCCACCATCATAGGCATAAAATGCCCCGAGGGCGTAGTGCTAGCTTCAGAAGAAAACGCAGAACCACTCGAAGAAACAGAACATTCATTAAAAATTTTCCAAATAGATAACCATATAGGCGTAGCCATTGTAGGTTTGGGATCAGATGCAAGAATTCTCATTCAAAAAGCACGAGAAGAAGCCCAAAGCAACAAACTAACATACGATGAACCAATAGATGTAGAAACAATAACCAAAAAAAGCAGCAACATCCAACAAGTATACACCCAACACGGAGGCGGACGCCCATTTGGAGCCGCTCTTATTGTAGCCGGAGTTGACAAAACAGGACCCCATATCTTCTGCACACACCAAAGTGGAACATACAAAGCATATAAAGCAACATCACTAGGAGCCGGAAGAGAAACAGTACAAACACAACTAATCGAACAATACAAAGAAAACATGACATTAAACGACACCATAATACTTGCCATAAATTGCCTTAAAAACTCAATGGAAACAAGACAAACAACTGCAAAAATAACAATAGCCATAATTCCAACCACAACAAAACAAATAAAAATTCTAACCGATACAGAAACAGAAAAATTCATCAACCAAACCCCATCATAATAACACCTTTATTATTAAAATAAAAATCAATTATACACATATTTCAATTATTTATAACCATGTAAACAACACCGTAAGCAGACTTTAGAATAAAACTATGGCAAACACACCCACAACATATGTTGCACCTTATAATCGATTTACTTTCCAATGTTATCACCATCCTAATTATTGTTCCGTTTGAGCTTTAACATTTTTTTCACCTCACCACATCATTTGCTACAATATCACGCTAAAAGAATATTTAACAAATTCAAACCATGTGTACACCAATACAGCTGCATAGTGCTTCACACTTTTAGCAATCTCACCCATCAAACGCTCAACAAAATTATCTGCAAACAAAACAACAACTTTTCATAGCTAATCTATCAAACATAATCACGTGAATAGTAGCATTACAAATAAACCGTGCAATCAACAACAAACCAGCACCCAAAAACTCACCACTAACCATCTATTAACACCTCAAGCACCCAACCAATTCACCACCAAAACACCATAAAATCTTTATCTACAACACGAATATTAACAAAATTACACAAAGACCACAACATAAACTCCACACTATCAAAAATAATCTACCCCTACCCTTAGACAACCAAACTTACCACAAATAAAACATCACTCCAAAATACAATACAATACACAAACCTGATAATCATCTAACTTTTCAAACAACAACCTTCTAAAAAAGTTTCACTATTCGACACCATTCATCTTGGCTCGTCTCTTAAATTGCTCACCAATTTGCTTTCAGGCTTCCATAACATACAAAATAACTATAAATAAAATTGGCGCGGGATGTGGGATTTGAACCCACGTGGACTTTCGCCCACAGACTTAGCAGGCCTGCCCCATACCAGGCTTGGGGAATCCCGCACGCACAACAGGTTTTATTACCAAGTTTAGCAACCATATACTATAAAACAAATTAAACCTTTCTGACAGATAAAAACAATAAATGTGCAATAATATCTTTAGAACAAGGTTCTGCGTGAAATGTGTAAAAAAATATTTTGGTTTCATCTCATCCATGTCAGCATCTTTCGAGAATATAATATCAATAACCATACACTTCAAAATAAAAACAGACAATACCCTATATGATAAAAATGTCTGTTTGTGGTAATAAATAATGCGGAAATTACGGATAAACAATCATAACAGAGAACTAAACATATTATTGCACGTGAAAAGAAATGTGGTCTTCATCAAATATTTCTTGGTCAGATTTAGGCTCTTCAACAGATTCACCATTTTGCTTTTCCATATATATTCTTGATGCCCTAAAAACTGGCAAACTTTTTGATTATGAAACATACAAACAAGATTCAATCACCCAGTGGTCAACATCTTTTGTTAGCAAACTAGTTGAACTCTTACCCCTTCCCAGTGGAATTACCAAAAATAAACTACAACAAGAACTAACTGAACAAATTACCAAAGTTTTTCAAGATACTAAATTTCAGAAAATTTTAAAACCTGTAGACATGGAAAATAAAGAAACAATTAAAACATTAATTCAAGAAAACAAGGAACTCTGTAAAATAAATCATTTAAGACTTGAAGAACAAATACGGAAAAGTGATTTTCCCTCTTATTTGTGGATGGAATATAGCAGATATTATAAAGCCTACGAAGAAGCAACAGACATCTTTGAAAACTTGATTTCAAAAACAGTATACTTTAAACCCAAGAAATCAAGTCAAATTTCCGAAAAGAACCGACAAATAAAGACACATTTTAAAACACACTTTAAACTTATTGACAATTATCTAGCTGCAATATCAACATACATGCATATGAATCTCTTTTTGGATCTATGGCATGATCAAGATGACTCAAATAATCACTCCACCTTGTTTGATAACTGCTTTTTTGAGTTTCATAATAGTGTAAATAATCTTCGAAGTGCTCTTTTACGGTTTAAACCTGTGAAACCTGTTATTGAGTCTTCAAGACCAACTGATTGAGCTTTTAAACAACTATTTACTATGATAAATTTTTTATACCGATATAACTTTAACAAAATGTAAACAAAGTTTGATATTAAAAAAGAGGCGACGTAATATTGGATAAAAGGAAGATATATTGGTGTATGCATGTTCTTCTGTTTTTAGGATACGGCATATTTATGAGCGTTGTAGTAGTCAGTTATCTGCGTTATGCATCTATTACAATAAAATCTCCGGTAGTGTCCTAATTTAGAATACCTATTTGAAATAGAAGAATTCATGCCAAGACCACAAATGATCCGCCAAACCCTCAAGCCTTGCAGGAGAAAAACCA
>WRNB01000096.1 GCA_009776805.1 Candidatus Bathycorpusculum grumuli
GTTTTGGCTTTTTGGTCTTCCTTTTGGCATGTTTTTCACTGGTAATATTGTAGCATGCGAACTATATAAAGGTATCGTATATTGGGACACTGCCTATCGTTTGATTAAAACGACCATTAAATGTCAATTAGGCAAGTGGTATTTGCAGTAATTAGATGGCATAGTAACGTTTAGATATGTTTTTAAAGTTATAAAGGCGTGTTAAAACAAAGAAGGACCGTAAGATTGACTAATGAGCGAGCCATTATAAATAAAGTAACATTAGTTTTTTTGCTTTCCAAAAAAGGTGTTACAACTGAATACTTATCTCAAAAAACAAATTATAAAATTGAACAAATTCAAGAATGGCTTGATGTAAAGAATGGCGAATTACCAACGCTAAATCAAGCAAGAAAAATCGCCGAGGTTCTTCGTGTTCCTTTTGCCAGTTTATACATGACAGTTGAGACAATCACTACGCTTATACCAACAAAACCTAATGTTCAAAACAGACGTATTATGGATGCAATAAGTCCAGACGATAGTTCTGTGAATTTGGCGATAATTGACTTGTTACAAGCACGCGATTTTTACATTGGAACTGAACTTTTGCTGGAAAGAGCTGTAGCGAAATTTATTATTCAGTTTAATTTAGAGGATAACGTAAAAAAATGGGCAGATAAAATACGAAGCGATTTTGGCATTGATTTAGATAGGCAATATAAATCTCAGTCTGGGCGTCAATTTTATTTATACCTGAAAGATCGTATCGAAGAGCAGGGCATATTTGTTCAGGAATTTATCGGTGTTGATAATTCTGCCGTAAGAGCAATGGCAATCTGTCAAGATAAAAATGCGATGCATATTATCGGGATAAACAAAAAGGATTGTACACCTGCTAAAATTTTCTCTTTAATTCATGAATTAGTACACATCATCAAAAAAACCTCTTCAATTTGCAACGCAATGTACGACAAGACAGACCTGCAAAATCGAGAAGAGATCTTTTGCAATGCTGTCGCAGGGGAAGTTTTAACACCAATTGAAGCAATAAATGCAATTATCAAAAATGATGCGTATGATTTCACAAAATTAGAAGATATACAAAAAATTTCTAAAACTTTTTCCGTTAGTCGTGAGGTTATTATACGCAGATTATTAGATTTGGGCTATATCAATAAAAATAATTATGACACATTATCCAATTTGTTATATGAGGAACATATCGCTAAGAAAGAAGCACGAAGAAGACAAGAAGAGGCTGGTATAGAAAAACCTTTTAGACGCAATATCGCCAGAGAAGCAGTGGATAAAACAAGTAACGCTTTATCCAAGGCGATTTATGCTGGATATTGCGAAGACGTATTTTCAAAATATGATGTTGCACAAATATTATCAATTAATCTCAAACATATAGATAATTATTTTATGGAGGTAGCAAGTTGGGTCAAATGACATTTTCTCCCCTATACAAATACATAATTGATACTTGTTCGTTATTCGAACAAAATGCTGACCGCAAGTATAATCGTGCCGTTCATAAAACTCTTTGGAGCAATATAGAGCAACTTATTAAAAGCAAACAAATTGTTGTGTGCTCTGACATATCAAACGAAGTTAAGAAAAATGAAGAATTGGGGAAGACTATTTAGTTAATAAACACTGAAGTTTTGGAGGCAACTCAGGCAGTTCAAGAAAAAGTGGTTGAGATAGTTAATAAGTACCTAAGATATTGAAGTTTACGGAAGGGCCTAGACAATCATCTGGCGATGCATTTCTTATTGCAACAGCTATTGTTTATAAGTTGATAATCATTACCGAAGAAAATCCCAAAAAAGTAGGCAAAATACCTGATATAGCTTCGCAATGTGGTGTAAAGGTGGTTAATATCAACGGTTTGTGCGAAAAAAAATGGACATTTTGAAATTCGAAAAGATAAATAAGAGCGAAAAAATTTTACGCATAGTCGCGAAAATTATTTGAGATGCGTGTGCTTTTAGATTTTTGGGTTTTTCCATTATATTACTTGGTGCTAAATCATTTTTCCTGTATTAGCACAATCCAATCATAATTTTTTGAAGGTGTGAACGAAAATGTGAACCTCACTTGAAAACATTCAGGTATACAAAAAATAAACGGTGATTATTGAGCTCTAATTGGCTAAAAAAGTCTAAAACAACCATGATTTGTGATTAGTGTTTGGTGCTACGGGCAGGATTCGAACCTGCGAACCCCTGCGGGAAAGGATTTCCCATCAAACGCCTGTTGTCAAAGCGATCTTAAGATCTTGAGTCCTTCACCTTTGACCTGGCTTGGTTACCGTAGCCTAAAACGTCTTAGGCAAAAAAATAAAAGTTAGATTCTCCTTATTATTATTTCCTACAAACAAATAACTTACAAGACACTAAAAACGTCGGATAAAAATCTAAACGACTTTGGGACAATATTATTTGTGCCAAGTTTTTCTTGTGGATGTGTGTGGTTGTTTTATTTATAGTGTTTAGGGTGTCTTTGTGTTGGTTGTATAATACTTGGCATGCTGATGTTATTTTGATATATAACTTGTATTTGATGTAAATAATTTTTCCAAAAACACATAGCCGTAAAGTTCTTTAAATATAGTGCACTAATTTAGTGTGGAGAAAAATAACATATGACTGATTTAAAATCAATTGAGACCTGTCCAAACTGTGGTAAACTTCACACAGTTGAACGGATCTGTTATTGCACAAAATGTGGAAACGCCTACACAACAAAACACATATGCAGTGCCTTTATGGAAAAGAATGTAGACATAAAAACTGTTATTGATGATGCGATGACACAAATTAATTTCCAGTTAAACCAGTTGCAAAATACTGTCCTCACAACATTAGAAAAAATCTTTGAAAGTTTAAATACACAAACATGTGACACAGGAACAACATGTGACACAGGAACAGCAGTTTGTGCAATTGACAATACCCTATATGACAATTTGGATGCAGCATTAGCAGCAGTACCCACCAACACATCAACATCAACTACTATCAAACTCTTAAAAAACATCATCTACAGCAAACAACTCACAATAGAAAAAAAGAAAATCACTTTCGACCTTAATGGCAAAGACTTAATCTTCAACAATACCGACCTCAACCCTAAAACAACTCGTATCGGACTTGACATACAAAACTCCTCTGTAGACTATATAGGTACAGGCAACTTTAAAGTAATAACAACTATCCAAGGAGCAAAAAACGGAATTTATGATATTCTTAACGTTGCAAATAGCACATGTAAATTAACATATGTTGAAGCAAACGACACAGGCTTAAACCCGGGTCTTCTAAGAGCTGTTATGTGTAGAAATAGTAAGGTTACTGTAGACGGTAATGTGAAAGTAATAGGAGGCTGCAACGAGAGTTGGGGAGTATATGGATGTGCAGACGTAGAAACTTCTTGTTTATCTGATGTTGTCATAAATGGAAATGTTACAAATGAACAGGGCCACGGTGTATATGCATCAGTTGGTGCATCCATTATTGTAAATGGGAATATACTTGCCCCTAACAGAACAGGCGCGCATGTTGCCAATGGCACAATCACTGTTAACGGCATAATTACTGCACAAAAACATGTTGAAATCTGGAACGTTGAAAAAGCAATTAACGACTTCACCGAACCTAGCACAAAACCCGGATACCGCACATACACAGATGGCAGAAGCACCGTGTGGGTAAAAGATACAAAAGCTATGACTTTAATTACATCAAAGGATAGTGTTAACCTTTTTTTGAAAGGCTCTGATTCTGCTTTAATTGATTGGGGTGATTGTAGCAGTGATTCTTATGATCTTTTACCAAGTAGCAATTGTACCTGTACACATAACTATGCAGACCCAGGGTTTCACACAATAATTATAACCGGTACTAGTGTCACCCAGATAACTTGTAGTGATAATCAACTAATTCTTTTGGAAGTATGTGGTAATACTTCGCTGGAATACCTTGATTGTTCTAATAATCAATTGGCAACATTAGATGTCAGTGGACTTACAAAACTGAAAACTTTGCACAGTTTTGTTAACAATTTATATACTTTAGATGTTAGAGGATGTATTGCGTTAAGGACGCTTTATTGCCATAATAATAAGCTAAATAGTTTAAATGGTGATAATGAACTTGTAAATTTGGCAACTTTATATTGTTATGGTAATGAGATTTCGCATTTGAATTTTAATGGGCTTGTAAATCTGCAAACCTTGGATTGCGCGGCTAACCAGTTGACAAGTTTAGATGTGACTGGTTGTACTAAACTATCAACGTTTGTTTGTAGTAGTAACAAGTTGGAGGAAATAACTGGTGTTAGTAATCTTACAAATCTAACAATTTTGAATTGTACAGCTAATCAGTTGTTGAATAATTTAGATGTACGTAATTGTGTTGCACTAAAAATACTTCGTTGTGATAGCAACAAATTGGAGCTAGTGATCGTTAAGGGGCTTAAAAATCTGGAAACCTTGTTTTGCTCAGCTAATCAGTTGGATTATTTGGATGTAACTAACTGTACTGCATTAAAAATAATTCATTGTCGTAGCAGTTTTAGTAAAACTAGCACTCACCTCAATAAAGGAATGTTGATTGGTGTTAGTAGGCTTGCAAAACTAGAAAAGCTGTACTGTAGTTCTAATGGGCACGAACGTTTAGATGTAAGTGGTTGTGGTGCACTAGATACACTTGATTGTTACGGCAATATTTTAACAAAGTTGACTACAAATGGTTGTGGTGCACTAAAAATACTCAGTTGTTATAGTAACAAGTTAACAAGTTTGACGGCAAATGATCTTGTAAATCTTGTTGATTTGAATTGTGGGTATAATCAATTGTCTGAAACGGCGTTAAATGAGTTATTTGACTCTCTACCTGTTGTTTCTTTAAGCGACGAAGCGCATACAGTACATATTAAGGAAAACCCCGGCACAAATAGTTGTGATGTTGCGAGGGCTACATGTAAAAAATGGGAAGTAAAAAAATAGTTTTTCACTTGAAAAATAAGTCAAACATCCACTTCACCTTTTTTTAATGGCCTGATCAATTTGTATGTTATTTATGGATGTATGGAAAAAATTGTGTAGATAAAAATTAGGGTTTATCAAAAAATATAGTTGGATATTGGAGTGTTTTTAGGATTGGATTGTTGACGGAATTATGATAGTGTGTCACGTCTTGTTTGTTTTGTTTATTAGCATATATTTTTTAGTCGCATTGTTTTTTAAATGAGGCAATAAATAAATGGATTGTTGAATAATGAAATTAAACAATAAAATTGCGTTAGTCACGGGTGCTAGCTCAGGTATGGGTAAAGCTATAGCATTACTTTTTGCTCAGGAGGGTGCAACGGTTATCGCTGTTGCAAGGCGTTTGGACCGTTTAACAGAGTTTGAGACTTTTTCTGCAGAGTTATCTGGTAAAATTATCATTAGACAAAGAGATGTTACTGATGAGTTAGCAATGAATACTCTTGTGGATGATATAGTTACGGAATTTGGTGTAATAGATATTTTGGTTAATAATGCAGGTGTTATGGATGAGATGATGCCTGCTGCTGAAGTAACAGATGAACTCTGGAACCGTGTTATGAGTGTTAATCTAAAAGCACCATTTAATCTAATTCGAAAAAGTTTGCCTATCATGATTAAGAAGGGTTCAGGTGTTATCATAAATATTGCGTCTCTTAGTGGTCTTTTTGGTGCACGTGCAGGAGCAGCATATACTGCGTCCAAATTTGCTATTGTTGGTTTAACAAAGAATGTTGGTTTTATGTATGCACAAAATGGTATTCGTTGCAATGCAATTTGTCCGGGGGCGGTAGATACAGAAATTGCTGTTGGTATAAAAAATCCAAGTGCATTTGGTGTTTCACGTGTAAGACTGGGTATGAATACAAATCCTCGTAATGGGTCAGCAAAGGAAATCGCACAAATAGCCCTCTTCTTAGCATCTGAAGATTCAAGTTTTGTTAACGGTGCTACATTGACTGCAGATAGCGGTTGGAGTGCATACTAATCTATATTTTTATTTTTTTTCTACTACAAATTCTGGTTAAACTACTGATAAATCAATTCTATATATTTGTAAACAATATTTGTAAGCCATTTTTATTTATATAAAGTAATATTTTCGGGTAAGAAATTGATAATTTTTTTCACAGCTAAATCACACAAACTCAAACATATAAAACACACATCGTGGTAACCTTCGAAAACTAGTATTTTATGCTTCAAATCAATAACAACAAAATAAATACAGCAGTTGCAACATACAATTTTCCCTACTTTACATTTACCATTGGCGGCTAAGAGTTTTTCGAAAGTTGCCATCGTATACAATATTTACATGACAAAAATATTATAAAGTATATCTACTTACTACGACAGTCAATACAAAATGTAAACAATAGTCACAATATATAATATATGAAACAACAATCAAACAAATATGTAAAAGAACTCTTACAAATAATGGCTGAGACAAGACAAACTATTCAAAAAAACCATGAGTTCAGACTGTGCAAAAACGCTAAAAATAACATGTTAATCACTATGTGTAGTGCCTGTGTATTCACGGTGGTTGTATATTTGTGTTTGAGGGCAAATACCTAGTTGTTGCACAGTTTGAAGTTTGCGATTGTTTTGTTGTCGGGTGTTTGTTTGTCTGTTAGTCACATGACTTTTATGTTGCGTGTGGTTTTTGCTTGTAGTTGTCGGCTGGAGCGTATTTTGTGTAGGTATCCGTATGGGTAGGGGTTTAGTATTGTGCGTGGGTTGTATTGGGTGTTTGTCTGTTTGGTTTGGGGTTGTGTATTTGTAGTCTAGTTTTTGTATGTTTAGGGTTTGTGTGGTGGTGTTTGTTATTTTGCAGATGTGATTTTGTAGTATGTATTGATTAAGGCTTTTTAGTATTAGTTTTGTTCGTTATTTGTTAACTTGTTCTCTATATCACATAATGTTTAATATTTTTGATGGTTATTTATTTTATTTTGTATATGTAGTTATCTGTTGTTGAGTCTTGTGTGTTGATATACTTTAGAACTTGTTTTTGCGCAGTCTGATGTTCGATATTTATGTTTAAAGGCGCGGCGTATGGCTGATAAAAACATCAGGCTCTTTGAAAATAAATGTATTCGCACTGCTTGGGATGAGGAAAAACAGGAAATGGTATTTTTCAGTTGTTGATGTTGTTGGTGTTTTGTCTGATAGTCCTAATCCTAATAATTATTGGAAGGTATTGAAAAATCGGTTAAATAAAGGGGGTGGGAAGTTGGTTACAAATTGTAACCAACTGAAAATGCAATCCTCAGATGGTAAATATTATAAAATTGAAGTTACGGATACGAAGCAACTTTTACGCATTATTCAATCCATACCCTCACCCAAAGCTGAACCCTTTAAGGTATGGTTGGCAACAGTTGGTGCGGAGTGGATTGATGAGGTTAGACCCCGAGTTGGCGATTGATCGCGCGTTTGCGACCTATTTACGAAAAGGTTATTCAAAAGAGTGGATTAATCAGCGTATTTTGACTCTTCAGGTAAGAAGCGAATTGGTAACGGAGTGGAGTGAGCGTGGTGTTAAAGAGGGCAGGGCGTTCGCGATTTTGATGGATGAGATTTCTCAGGCTTGGAGTGGTTTTACGACTAGTACTGTCTAACATTTAAAACTTGACAAAATTCAAATAGTACGATACACACTATATACAAAGTGTAACACATCATGAAAACAATAAAACTAACCAAAGAAAACCGCCAACAACTAGAAAAATACACCACACAAGAAATACACAGTGCAAGACTCATCCGA
>WRNB01000097.1 GCA_009776805.1 Candidatus Bathycorpusculum grumuli
AATTTAAAACGTGGGTTGGATGTTTATAGGTTTGTTTTAAGTGTGTTTTAATGGTTAGTGTTTGTTTGTTTTTGGTGGTATGGTGTTTTTTTGGTGTTTGCTAGGGATGTTTGTTATGTTTTGGTGTTATTGTTTGGTTTTTTGTTTTTAGGGGTTGTTTTGTAGGTGTTTAGTGTTGTGATAATCGTTGGGTTAACAGTGGTTGTTTCTTAGTATGTTTAAGAAATTAATAAAATTGAGTATGTGTTGGTAAAGTTTTAAAAATTGCGTGTTAATTAATAGGTTGTTCATGAAACATGGTGTTAGTGTTTAGAGGTTAACTGTTTGGCTCCGCTTGAGGATATACGTGTTAGTAAACGTTTCTTTTTTAGGTTTGCACATAATGTTAGAGAATATGAAAAAGACAGTGTACCGACAGATGATTTAGTTAAATTATTGTTAGAAGAGAAAGTAGATATTTACACGTTTATTGAGCGTTGTTGGTGTTGTCCTATTGTTAATCCTTCAAGAAAATGGTTGAAAGTTTCAGATAATATTGCTCTTGCTACTATTTCTTCATATGATGAATGGTTATCTCAAATTGGTAAAAAAACGCGTAACATGATACGGAAAGCTGAAAAAGCTGGAATGAAAACGTGTCCTGTTGTGCCAAGTGAGGAAATAGTAGAGGGTATCTGGAAAATTTTTAATGAAACACCAATGCGTCAAGGGAGACTTTTTCCGCATTATGGGAAAACTTTGGAAGAAGTTAGAGAGATGGTGTTTTATCCGGTAGATGGTGTTTTTATTGTGGCTTATCTTGGAGATGAAATGGTAGGGTTTATTCATTTGCTTTTTGGTGATCAGATTGGTGTAATTTCACAGATACTTTCGGTACAAAAATATAGGGATAAAGCGGTAAATAATGTTTTAGTTGCTAAGGCAATTGAAATTTGTGCACAGAGGCAAATTCAGTGGGTTATGTATGGTCGAGTTGGGAATCATCCGTCACTTGATAAATTTAAAGAAAGTAATGGGTTTGTTAAATATCCGTTGGTTCGTTATTTTTTGGTGTTAACTAGAAAAGGTAAATTTGCGGCGACTTTGGGTTTGCAACGTGAATTAAAAGATAGGTTACCTCAAGGGTTTAAACTTAGATTGCTTCCATTGTATAATTGGGTTAGTAAATTAAAAGTTAGAAAAGAGTTAAAGCAGCAAAGCAGTTAAAAGTGTATTTAAATCTTGTTTGTTTTTTATGCCTTTGAAAATGATTTTGCCACTGGCGTAAAAACGGAAAGAATATTCTTGAAATGTTAAATCGTAAATCATTCCTGCAATGCTGTTTTTTAATGTTGCTTTTTTTAAGATTTTTTCAAGGGCTTGGTTTGTTTTGTCGAATTTTATGACAACTATGATATCGTTTTCAGCTCCACAAGTGCCTTCGATTCTTGTTATATAGTCGTCTATGGGTGTCATTAAAATTTTTGTATCTCCTTTAACACTTTAATAAATCGGTCAATTTCTTCTTTAGTGTTGTAGAGGTAAAAACTTGCACGTGTGCTGGATTGTAATTGGAGAAATTGGTGAAATGGTTGAGCACAATGGTATCCGCTTCGTATGGCTATTCCGTAGTTGTCACATAAAAGTGCAACATCATGTGATGATAATCCTGTAACACTAAACGGAATTATTCCGCATTTACGCTGGTCTGTTGGGCCGTAAAGTTTTATATTGTCTAGTTTTTCCATGCAGTTTATAGCGTATTGTGTGAGAGTTTGTTCGTGAGTTAATATATTGTCCATACCAATTTGTTCAAGATATTTTATGGCAGCTGCTAAACCTACTGCGCCACAAATGTTAGGGGTTCCTGCTTCGAATTTCCAAGGCAGTTCGTTCCAACTGATGGTGCATTGTTGGGTTTTAAAATTAAAAGTTACATCTTTTATCATTTCGCCGCCACCTTGAAATGGTTCCATTTGGTCTAATAATGTTTTTTTGCCGTATAATATGCCGATTCCAGTTGGGCCGAGCATTTTGTGTCCTGAAAAGACCAGAAAATCTGCGTCAAGGTCTTGTACATCTACTTTCATGTGTGGAACAGATTGAGCACCATCAACAAGCATTATTGCGCCGTGATCATGAACAGTTTTTGTTAAACATTTTATTTCATTAATCATTCCTGTAACATTTGATACATGATTTAGGCAAACAAGTTTAGTTTTTGAAGATAATTTATTTTCAAAGTCTTGAGTGTCTAATATGCCATCAGAAGTAATGTTTACATAATTAATTTTAAAGCCGCGAATTTTTGCGATAATTTCCCAAGGAACAATGTTACTATGGTGCTCCATTAAAGAAACAAGAATTTGGTCGTCCTCTTTGAGGTTTTTTAGTCCCCACGAATAAGCTATAAGGTTAATTGCTTCAGTTGTTCCTCGAGTGAAAATTATTTCAGAAGAATCTTTTGCGTTAATGAAATTTGCTACACATTCACGACTTTTCTCATACATTTCAGTAGCTTCTAATGAGAGCATATGAACGCCACGATGGACATTTGCGTTGTTGTTTTCGTAAAAATTAATCATGGCTTGTATTACTTGGCGAGGNTTTTGCGCTGTTGCAGCATTATCAAAATAAATAAGTGGATTATTATTTATTTGGCGCTTCAAAATTGGAAAATCACTGCGAATTCGAAAAGAGTCTATGGTGATTTTTCTTCCTCCGGCTTTAACCCCTTAGACAATGTGTTTGCTAATTCTTCCTCTTCTAATGCTTGTTTTTCTTCAAAAGTGTTTTCTTTAGGCATCCACGCTGGTTCGCCTCCATCATTGTCGTGGAAATATTTTCTAATTGCACGTTTCAAAGCACCAACAGCTAATACTCCGCAATGGAATTTAACACTTGGTAAACCACCTATTTCTTCAGTGACTTTTTGCCAAGTAATATCAGTCCAAGTTGCTTGAAGAGTCAAACCTTTAATCATTTCAGTAACTATACTAGAAGTTGCAATGTTTGCAGCACACCCATAACTTTCAAATTGAGCTTTTTCAATAATTTGCGTTTGCTCATTAATTTTAAGGTAAAAAGTTATCATGTCACCACACGCGGGGTTACCGGCAACTGCAATAATTGTGGCATCTTCCATTTTTCCAAGATTTTTAGGGTTACGGAACAAATCCATAACTTTTGGATTATAAGGTAAAGGTATACGAGACATTTTATTATACTCCTGTTGAACCAACTATGTGTCTAATACGATTAACAGCTTCAGGAAACACTTTCAAAACGTAAGCTATATCCTCTTCTGTAAGATATCGTGTTGTCTTCATAAGAACACTACCATGAGCCTCCTCAAACTTGCGACCAATAGCCACCAAAACATGACTAGGCTGAAGAAGCCTTCGACTACATGCACTACCACTAGAAACATAAACACCCTTAAGACTCAACTCAATTGTCAACGCCTCCCCCTCAGCACGCAAAACACTAACATTAGCATTATCTGGAGACCGTTTTTCACCTCTTGGCCCATTAAAACATAAATCATCCAATTCACAAAATAAACCATCAACCAACTTATCACGCAACCAACGCATTTTCAAAACATTCGCCTCAAAACTTTCAAAAACCAACTCAGAAGCTTTTGTAAAACCAACAACCAAAGGCGTATTTTCTATCCCCGGCCAAAGCTTTTGCGTACCAATCTGACCTTCAATTATACGATCAAGATTAACACCTTCACGTAAATACATAGCAGCTATACCTCTTGGACCTTGAATTTTATAACTACTAACCGTCGCCAAATCAACATTTAAATCTTGAACATTTAAAGGTATTCTACCATAAGCATCAGTTGCATCTGTATGAAAAAGTATTTGCGACCCTTTATCTTTAACAATTTGCACTGCCTCTTTAATATTTTGTATTGTCCCCAACTCGTTATTTACCGCTGCAACACTTACAAGTATAGTCTGACTATCTACCGCATCACCAAGTTTTTCCATATCCAAAAAACCTTCACTATCAACAGGAACCTTAGTTACTGTAAATCCAAACTTTTTCATCATTTCTACAGTGTGTAAAACATTAATAGGTTCAATTTCTGAAATTACAATTTTCTTACCTTGCGATTTTTTAGCAAAACAAGAACCCATAATTGCAAGATTATTAGCTTCTGATTCACCAGGAGTAAAAGTTATTTCTTCAAGATTTTTAGCACCCACATATTTACTGATTTTCTGGAAACTATTCATTATTACCTCAAAAGCTTCCCATCCAGGTTTATGAGTAAGCGTTGGATTACCACAAGCAATCTTATTAAAATATGGAAGCATTGTATCCACAACCTCTTGTGGAACAAGACTAGAATTTTCGTTATCTAAGTAAACTTGTTGAGTAATTAACTCATGAAGTTTTAACAGTTCTTTCACGTTTTCAACCATACAAAGCATCCTTCCATAGTAGTATCAGACAGTACATTTGTGAATACAAGTTCAAATAAAAAAACCTAACCACAGCAAATTGATAATTAACTACGACAATATTGTAATTTAACGTTTAGCATATATTTAACCCTCATCAAAAACACACCTTTAAATAATACATTTTCAGTCAAAAATTAAATTTTTACACCATTCTTACTTAACAAACAATAACATACACACACATTTACACATGACCAACCATGTAAACTATACACATACAATGCTTGAAAGATAAAATAAGCAAGTAAAAACAAGTTCAAACAGAAAAACCAAAACAAACAATTTTTACAACCCATTTTTAGCTATACAATAACTTTTACGCTTATAATTTAATGATTGATTAGATGCTAACACTGATTATTACTTTATATTTTATTGATAATTATATGCTTTTCACGTTTTTAGAATTTACTTGCTCATTTAACAGAATATAAACCACGTTTAAGAATACACAATAATAATAAGTACTAAACCTATAATTTTTATTAGCTATTTTTTACGTAAAATAGCATATTTTGTTAAAAAACGCTAATAACTGCCAATGCAATAGATTTTAAATTGTTTTGGTGTGAATTATAAATTGAAAATTTCCGAGTTATCTGTGTTGCAGCCTGTTAAAGATGTCCTTGATGGCATTGGAATTAAAGAGCTGTTTCCCCCTCAAGCAGACACTATACAAGCTGGATTGCTTGAAGGACAAAATATTGTGCTAGCCAGTCCAACAGCATCAGGAAAAACTTTGATTGCTGAACTTGTCAGTATGAAACACGTATTGGAAAAACACGGCAAAGTATTATATCTCTCGCCACTACGGGCACTTGCCAGCGAAAAATATGAAGAATTTAAAAAATATACAAACATAGTCAAAGCAGACGGCAGAAAAGTGTCTGTTGGTGTTAGTACAGGTGATTTTGATGATACAGATAACTGGATGGAACGATACGATGTAATTGTTACTACAAATGAAAAAGCAGACTCGCTGCTTAGACATCGCGCTAAATGGTTAGGTAACATTTCACTTGTGATTGCTGATGAGGTACATTTACTTAATGAAGCTGGACGTGGCCCTACGCTGGAAATTGTGTTGGCACGACTTATGCAAGTTAATCCATGCATTCAAATTTTGGCTTTAAGTGCAACAATTACTAACGTGGATGAAATTGCTGAATGGTTAAACGCAAAATTTATTGTTACTGAGTGGCGTCCAGTTAATTTGAAGGAGGGCGTTTTGTTTCAAGATGAAATTCAGTACAAAGATGGCAGTTCGAGAAAAATAAGTGAAGAAACTCGTGTTGCACATGTTAATCTTGTTTTAGATACACTAAAAAGTGGAGGTCAAGCACTAGTTTTTACATCTTCAAGGAGAAATGCTGTCTCAGCCGCTAAAACTCTTGCAAGTCACATGAGCAAAGCAACACCCAAATTAGGTTCCACACTTATCAAACAAGCCATGGAAAAGACAAATAGAGAATTATTGGAAAAAGAAGTTCGTAAAATTGAAGACGCAGGCGAAAAAACCCAAATCAGTGACGAATTAATTGAAATGATACGTTGTGGAGTTGCTTATCATCATGCAGGCTTATCAGGCGCACAACGTAAAATTATAGAAGACGCGTTTAAAGAACGCAAACTCAAAGTTTTAACTGCTACACCAACATTAGCATGGGGCGTTAATTTACCCGCACGCACTGTAGTCATTCAAGACTATCGACGATTTGAAGCAGGCTATGGAAATTTTCCCATTCCAGTATTAGATTATAAACAGATGGCTGGCAGAGCAGGCAGACCAAAATACGACAAAATCGGCGAATCAATAGTTATCGCTAAAACAAAAAACGAATCAGACTATTTGATGGAAGGATACGTGTTAGCTAAAACCGAACGCATTTGGTCAAAAATGGCTGTAGAAAAAATCATGCGCAATCATGTATTAGCAACAATCGCATCAGATTACGCACACTCAGAAAAAGAAATTTTTGAATTTTTTGAAAAAACATTCTACGCCTACCAATACGACGTTAAAGCTATCAAAAACATTGTTACAAAAATTCTCAAATATCTATTTGACGAACAAATGATTATGGTAGAACGCAGAGACATCTTCGCCACCAAATTTGGCAAACGCGTTAACGAATTATACATAGACCCCTTATCAGCAATAATTATACGCGAAGCACTTACTAAAAAAACAAAATATTTAACCGATTTTAGTTTATTACATATGATAGCACACACACCAGACATGGGACCAGTTATGCGACCTTACGCACATGAAATTGACGTGTTAAACCTCCAATTAGAACAATATAAAAACGAATTACTAATTGAACCCCCAACAGAATGGGAAAACCGTATCGGATATGAAGAATTTCTAGGCGAAATAAAAACAGCCATAGTTATGAAAAATTGGATAGAAGAAACAACAGAAGACCAACTTATCAAAAAATTTGGAGTCCAACCAGGAGACCTATACCGTGTTATTGAAAACGCAAAATGGCTATTACACGCAACTCACGAATTATCTCCACTGGTAGGCGCAAACAAAGAGATAAAAACACTATCAAACGAACTTGAAGAACGCGTAACTAAAGGAATAAAACGAGAACTATTACCTATCGTACAATTAGAAAACATAGGCAGAGCACGCGGAAGAATAATCTATAACGCCGGCTACAAAACCATAGAAGACCTAAAAACAGCATCACTTGAAGATTTAACACATTTACCCTCAATTGGTCCAAAGTTAGCTAAAAAAATTAAAGAACAACTTGGCGAAATTATTGAAGAAAAAGAAACTTATACTGAGGATTTAGATAAAATAGAAGAATTTAAACAAAAAACACTATTTTAATCTAACACAGTATTACAATTGTAAACGTTTATAAATTGACGAGTGATGATATTACACCACCTATTGTTGAAACTGTTAACATAGTTGATGTCAAACTGTGAATTAGAGTCTAAATTCGAAGAATTAATAACCCACGTTGAAAATGTGTTTGCAAGCACACTAGTACCTTTTAACATTTGAAACTTTACAAAATTACGGGATGTAACCTCCTAAGCTTTACCCTTGCATTCTCAGCAGTAAAATCCAATTCATACCATACACATGCAAATTATAACATAATTCCCAAACAACAAACTCGCCACTCAAATACTCAACACTAGTACACTGATTCACCTAAAACGTTGGATAAATTTTTCTTAATTTAATCCGCGCATCAGCAGTAGTAAAATGCCAATTTACCTTACGAACTTGCGAAT
>WRNB01000098.1 GCA_009776805.1 Candidatus Bathycorpusculum grumuli
TCCTCCTGCCCCCTTGCAAGCAAATAAGCACCCACCGCACACTCAACAAGACGACCCCTATCAGCAGCATTATCAAGCAAACGCCGCCTATTAGTCCCATCTGTTAGGTCATTAATGACGTGTCATACACCATAAACTTTGGAGAACTCTTACGAACACGAAGCTTATTACCTGAATAATTTTGCAAACCCACAAGCACATTTGCTTTACTGAGAAGATCAAAGGTAATGTGCCAAAGTCACAGTATTACCTGCATCCTGAAGTTGCCCAAGCATTTTAGAAAATAGATCATTGCCTACTACATTGATGCTGGAAGAAAAAAGAAAACAAAAAAGGTTCCATTGAAAATAGGTTTGTTTTAAGGAGCACAAGTGTAACAACGATTTGTATGTTTACAAAAAACTCCTCCACACGTGGGACATTTCCATTTTTCTTTTTCGTTTTTTAGAAACGCATCCATTCCATGTGTTTTAATGAATGTAAAATTTTCAATGATGCTGATGCTGTATTTTTGATTATAATATTGATCGATTTTCTTTAGATTTTCGCAAGGAAAATATGTGCAATCAAAACAGTATTCGATTTTAGCTTTTTGTTCTTTATGTTCACAGTTTTTTTCAAAGAACGTGCAAGTTTTTTCTCTTGTTCGACAACCCCCACATGGAGTTTGTCTTTCTCCCAATAGAGTGTAACCAAAGAAACCCACACATATTCGGCAGTTAATGCCACAGCGTGCAAACAGTTTAGCATCAAAATCTTGATTCACAACTTTTACCTCCAAGAGCTATTTCCGGTTGTTGTTTCAAGTAAGCCTTAGCATCTAAATAAATTTTCTGGAATTTCTGCTTCAGCTCATAAGTAGTTTCCCACATACCCTGATCAATAGCCGCAAGTAACCGTGCCACCATATTCTCAAACGCGTATGGTTAACATTTTTTTAGTCGTTTCTGTATTTTTTTTGTCAAGCACAAATTTGTTAGCTAAATCAGCATCCAGTATTCAATAACTTCTTCAGTGGCATTCCAGCCTATAACATAATCCATTTGTTTAGAAAACTCAGCAGCACCATGATAACCGTGGCGTTTAAGACACTTAATCCATTTGGGATTAACAAGACGTGCTCTAAAACAATATAGACCTTAGGTGTTGTTATTTGTCGATTCAAAAAATCAAGTACACACTATATAAATGACTCAAAAAACGCGACATAAAAACGCAAATATCACAATATCCGCCAACAAAATATACATTCTACCACCAAACACTAATAACGCCTAAGGTCTGTTCATGTTTTTATTTTTGTTCATCTACAGTATTATTAGTGATTTCGGTTTCAGAAAGTTGGGTAGCGGGTTTTTTTGTTTTAATGTTTTTATCGTCGTTGAAAAAGTTAGCCATGGTTACTTGACTTTTATCGCTACGCACTGTTTCAATAACTTCTTCACCAGTTTCTGTTTTTTGATTATTTGTGTTTACAGGGGCAGGTATGTTCATGCGAGTTAATATTCGCATGCAATCAGCCCAAGCAGAAAAGTATCCTCTATCAAAGTCACCGTGAAGTCCACTGCGCATGTTGTCTAAAAATTCTCGCCTGTAAGCATGAAGTGCCACTTTGTCGCTTAAATCTAGCCCTGAAAAGAACGCGTAATGATCATTAGCGTTTTTTCTTGACAAATACATACCGTATAAGGCACGGAAGTATCCTCTGTTCCATTCAGTTTTTTGCAGTTTCTGTTTTACTCTTTCCAGTTCTCGTTCAGCTTCAGCAAACTGTCTGCTAACGATTAACTGGAAATAACGCGTTACTAAGGCTTGAGGTACAGGCATATTTAACGTCCACGTGATTTAGTTGCTTTCTCCTCTTCAGAGACATCCTCTATACCGTTTTCAGTTACTTTAATGATTGCCTCCCCTTCAGGCAAATAAGGACTTGAAACAAGACGTAAAATACGTACTGGACCATGAGGAGCACGTCGAATATAGACACGTGTTTGGCTAGTGTGACCGACAATGTTGCCACCTATTGGTTGAATCGCGTCGCCAAAGAATTGGTCGGGTTTTGACATAACTTGATTTGTTACAATTGCCACAGCATTAAATGCGCGAGCTAAAGCTGTAAGTTTGTGCATGTGTTTGTTTAACCTTTGTTGGCGACTGGCAAGCATTTCACGTCCCATGTATTCGCTACGGAAATGTGCAGTTAGGGAGTCGATTATGATTAGTTTAATGTTGTTTGCTTTTATTATTTCGTCAGCATTTTCTAGCAGAAACATTTGATGATCTGAAGTGTATGCTTCAGCATAGATTATGTTTTTTACAATGTCTTCAGGATTAAGACCTAAATGAGTAGCCATTTGGACAATACGTTCAAGTCGGAAAGTGTTTTCTGTGTCAATATAGAGCACTCCGCCGTTAAGTCCTCCTTGTTCAAGAGGAAGTTGAACATTTACACATAATTGGTGACATACTTGGCTTTTTCCACTGCCGTATTCGCCGTAGAATTCGGTTATTGTTTGAGTTTCTAATCCGCCGTCAATTAATTCGTCAATTGATTTGCAACCAGTGGTTAAACGTGCAACATTTTGACGTTGTTTTAACAGTTGATCAGCTCGAATAAATGATACTCCGACTGATGATCGTGCTGCTTGTATTACTTGTTGAGCTTTTTTTTCGCTTATACCTGCTGGTTCTAATTCACGTATTGCCGCCATTGCAAGAGATTCTATGGTACGGTATCCGAGTTCACGTAGTTTTTGAGCAGTTGCAGGTCCAACACCTGGAATATCTTCTATAAATTCGTATTTTTCAGTTGATTGAGTTTCTGGGAGTTTATCTGAGTCTTCAGACATTTATTTCACACTTTACTCTTGATGTATACGTAGACGTATTTAAAACACACGAAGAACCGACATTCTAATAGAGGGGAGGGGTGAGTTAAAGTGAAAATGAAAACAAAAAAATGTTACTTTACAGTGTTTAATTGATTTGTTGCGTATATTTTTGTGGTTGTGGGATAAAACCTTAAAGCTCTAAGTGTGTTTAGGTTAATTGATGTATTATGAAAGTTATCTTGGGTCCTGCTTCAATTGAACTTGCCAATCGTGTTTCAGATATTGTTGGTTGTCAGAGTGTTCCGGTGGTGTCGAAGACTTTTCCTGATGGTGAAGTGTATGTTCGGTTGGATGGGGATGTTTTAGGTGAGGATGTTGTGATTGTTCAAACTACTTGTCCGCCGATGCAGGATAGCAAATTTTTTCAGTTAGCATTTATGGTTGATGCGGCTAAACGTGCTGGTGCGAAGAGTGTTAGGGCTGTGGTTCCTTATTTTGCGTATGCTAGGCAGGATAAAATGTTTCTTTCTGGGGAGGGAGTAAGTGTTGGGACTGTTGCACGTATGCTTGGTGCGTCTGGTGTTGATAGTTTGTTGACTGTTAATATTCATTCAGAAAGTGTTTTAGGAGAGTTTCCTTTTCCAGTAAAAACGGTTAGTGCTGTTTCTTTGTTAGCATCGTATTTTGTTGATAAGGGTTTTTTGGATGTGTTTGCTCTTGCGCCTGATAAGGGTGCAATGTATATTGCAAAAGAGGCTCAACAAGTTTTAGGTGGTGGGGTTGGTTATTTAAGTAAAGTTCGTGATAGATATACGGGTCAGACTGTGCAGTCTGTAGAAGGGTTGGATGTGGCAGGTCGTACTGTTGTAGTTTTTGATGATATAATAAGTACTGGTGGCACGATTGTTGGTGCAGTCAAAATTTTAAAAGAACATGGTGCGAAACAGGTTTTTGCTGCGTGTGTTCATCCGTTGCTTATTGGTGATGCGGCTAAACGTCTGTTTGATGCAGGGGTTGAAGATATCATTGGAACAGACAGTATTTTGGGATGGTATAGTAAAGTTAGTTTAGCACCACTTATAAGTAAACATTTACAGTTAAAGGCGTAATTAAGTGGAAAAGCTTTTCTTTTTACTTTCAGGCGAAAACTTGACTTTGCCAGTTTCAGAGGCAAAAGCAATACTAGAAACAGAAGGCTACACCTACAACATAGTTGAGTTAATGGATCAGGTTTTACGGTTAGAAGCTTTAACCGAAAGCGTAAAAACAATACCTATTAGAGCAGCATATACACGTCTTTGCGCGTTAGAATTATTTGTTTCAAAAGCAAACTATACAGACATACTTAAAACAGTTAAAAATGTAGATTTTAAAAGTGTTCTTAAACCTGGTGAGAGTTTTGTTGTAAGGATAAATCGGATAAAAAATTATGCTGACAAAATTATAAACACTATGGAACTTGAAGTACAATTAGGGCAACAAATTCTTAACCAAACCCCAGAAACAAAAGTTAACCTTAAACAACCTGATAAAACATTTATAGGCATAATTACAGATGAAAAACTAGTTTTTGGTTTAAAACTTACCGAAATTAGCAGTAAAACCTTTTCGGAACGTCGTCCACGTAAAAAACCGTTTTTCCATCCCTCAGCAATGCCATCTAAACTTGCCAGATGCATGGTAAATCTAGCCCATGCAAAAACCGAAGGAACCATGCTTGACCCATTTTGCGGCACCGGAAGCTCCTTAATTGAAGCTACATATATTGGATGTCACACATTAGGAGTAGACGCTGCCAAACGAATGATACTAGGCTGTCGAGAAAACCTACACTTCTTTAACATCAACGCTGAAGGACTAATTTTAGCTGACGCCCGCAAACTACCCTTCTACAAAATAGACTGCATAGTAACAGACCCACCCTATGGCCGTTCAGCAAGCACACTTAAATCAACCACCAAAGACCTAGTACACAACATACTACTAACCGCCTACAACCTACTCACAAAAGGCCATAGAATATGTATTGCCTCACCTAAAACATTAAACATCAGCACCATCGGCACATCCATAGGATTTAAACATATAGAATCCCATTTCGCCTATGTACACAGCACCCTAACAAGAGAAATAGCAGTATTCGAAAAAACAGAGGTATAAACCATGAGCATGAGACTTGTATTTCTTGGAACAAGTGCAGCAACCCCAACTCTAAAACGTAGCCTACCAGCCACCATACTACAAAGCCCAACAGAACAATGGATATTTGACTGCGGAGAAAACATCCAACGCCAAATGATGAACACAAAAATCAGTTTCCACAAAAAAACCAAAATATTCCTCACCCACCTACACGGCGACCACGTCCTAGGCTTACCAAGCTTACTACAAACCATGGCACTAATGGACAGAAAAAACCCTATCCAAATTTATGCACCAACAGGAATCAAACAATTTATAAACTGCTGCCAACAAACACTCAACTTTGAATTAACCTACCCAATCGAAATCAACGAAATTATTAAACCAGGAACCATTGTTGAAGAAGAAACATACACAGTAAAAGCAATAAACGCTAACCACACCATACAAAACTATAGCTATAGTTTTGAAGAAAAACCACACCCTGGAGAATTCTTTCCTGAAAAAGCAATTGCCCTTGAAATACCCGAAGGAGAATTATGGTCTAAACTACAAAAAGGAGAAACAATAAAAACTTTAAACAACAAAATCATAACACCAAACCAAGTTATGGGTCCAACTCGTAAAGGAAAAAAAATCGTGTACACCGGAGACACAAAACCCTTCGAAGCATTTACAGAATTTGCCAAAAACGCAGACGTAATTATACATGACTGCACCTTTGATGACGCATTAACCACAAAAGCAGAAACCAACGGCCATTCAACACCCACACAAGCAGCAAACCAAGCAAAAAACGCAAACGCAAAACTATTAATACTAACACACATCAGTGCAAGATACTCCTACACAGACCTACTTCTACAACAAGCAAAAAAAGTGTTCGAAAACACAATAATAGCAGAAGACTACTACATACTAAACCTGCCATTCAAAGAAAACTAACCTAACAACACACCAAGCTTTTGCAAACTCTCAAACACATGATCACAAGACTCCACAATCACACGCTGACTATACCCCATTCTCTTTAAAGACTCCGCAACCCAACCAAAATCAATAGAACCACAACCAACCCCCATATGATCATCATTAACACCCAAATTATCACTTACATGTATGTGAACAATTTTATCAGCAAGCTGATCAAAAAAAGGCCGAGTCTGATTTTCAAGATGAGAATGCCCAACATCCAACACAATACCCACAGGCAAATTAGTCTCCCTATAAAATCTGTGAAAATCTTCAGGGCAACTCATTAAAAACCAATACTTTGCAGGCAAATTTTCTATAGCAATATTTACACCAAGCTGCTCAGCTTCAGCATATAACATTTGAATACTTTGAACATTTTGTTTCCATTCAGCACCAGGATAAAACTGTGATATCCCAGTTCTTGCACCAGGATGCAAAACCCACAATTTTGCATCCAAAGCAGACGCATAATAAAGAGATTGCATCAAACGTTTCAAAGTAACATCCAGAATCATACAAGAAGGAGAAGCAATATTAATATCAGCAAAAGGCGCATGTACAGTATACTCTAAATCATAACTTTGCGCAGTCTCCCTAAGCAAATCAACACGAAATTTATCAAGCTCATGAGCACCGTCATCTAAAATTTCAATAAAATGAGTATTTTCATTATTTAATCGCTTAACCATACAGTTAAAAGATTCACCCAAACGATAAAGCATCGAAACACCAACTTTAGTTTTAACCATATAACAACAAACCTTTCAGCTATATTTTTGCTAAAAACCAAACTAACTAATTAACCTTTAACATCAGTTCTATAAAATTGAACAGTAAACATAAAACTAAACTGTAGATAATTATTTATCACAAATTAACCATAATTTAAAACATAAATAATCTATACCAATTAAATTATTATAATAATTAACACATTAAATTAACATATATTTTAATTTTTTATTACATGTAAATTGCGTTAAGTTAAACAAAATATGTATTCAGTACTCAATGAAAACACGTCTTTAATCAATACATTTTTCATTAAATTTTAAACCTTCATGGCGTTTTTATTCTACAAACATAATTGTCTATACATACCTATGTATCTGTGTTCGATAAAAATTTCCTAAAAATACAAAAACTGAATACATACTAATCAAAAAAAAATTCTAAAAATTAGCCTTTATATGTATTGGATTCATTTTCCAACATATAGATACCACCATAATAAAATCATGTTTTTAATTTAAAAATAAAAAAATGTTTTTTTTGTTTTAAATAAAGAACACATGATAATATAATAATTATTAAAAATAAACATGTAAAAAACAATGTTTCATTTATTAAGATGAAAACGTTATCAACTAGTACAAATGGAGAAAAATGAATTGAAAAATTTTAAAAATATAACTACAATATTTGCAATACTAATGATACTAACATTCACCACATCAATACTTGCAGTACAAAACGCAAACGCACAAACATGGACACCTGTGACTTCATGGCCGTTTGTTGACGCAATCCCACATACAGCAGGCGTCGGACAACCAGTACTAATAAACTGGGGACTGCTAAACTTTGCAAGCAATGTCAATGATGGTTGGAACATAACACTACAAATCACCGACCCCAACGGCAAAGCCACAAACTACACAGGCAAAACATGGTCCACAGGCACAGTCGGAAGAAAAATGTCATTCAGCGAACCAGGAAAC
>WRNB01000099.1 GCA_009776805.1 Candidatus Bathycorpusculum grumuli
AAACCAAAAAAACACCACAAAACACATCCACAAACACACCAACACTACAAAAAACACAAACAACCAAACCAAACACAAAAACCACCCAAACAACAAACAAACAAATCCCATAGAGTGAACTTTCATTCAAGTTGTTATTTGGTGTTGGGGAGGATGTTGTGAGTTGTCTTAGAGATTTGGTTTCTCTTGTTTGTGTTCGCTAAAAATTTGCAAAATTCAGGGTAAAAACTAAAACTGTTTACCCCAAGTATCTCGAAAACAAAATTCGCCAATCTCTTTTTGCTGTTTTTCAATTGGTTTCTCGTCAGGATAACCCATCAAAACTACAGATGTAGGTTCAACAGTTTCAGGAATACCTAAAACTTCTCTAACAATATTTTTACAAAACATTGGAGCAGAAAAACAGCAGGCACCTAAACCATTACTACTGACAAAAAGCAACATATTCTGCAATGCTGCACCTAAACTTTGAACTGCCAAATCACGCTCAAACAAGTATCGCTCATCAAAATACGTGTGCATTCCCTCAAAAATCAAACAGGCAACAATAAACACAGGTGCATCATTAAAACGCTTAACACAAAAATCAACATCTCTCTGTTTATCCAATACGCCGTCTTTAACCAAGTCTTTCATCCATGCTTCTGCCATTGCTGCAACCAATTTTTGTCTAACTTTTTTGTCTGAGATCGTTATAAATCGCCATGGTTGTGCATTATGTGCTGATGGTGCCTGCGCCGCCGTGTTTAAAGCTTCTAAAACAAGCTCTTCTGATACGGTTTGGTCTTTGTATTTGCGGATACTACGCCGTTGCTTAAACAAGTCTTTGAACAATATTGTTACTTTTTTGGTTTCACTTAAATCCCAGTTTTTGGGAAAAATAAGTTTTGCACGTTCTTCAGGGGGTGTCAAATAATATAGGGTATTTGGGATGAATTTATTGTTTTGATCTATGGTACCCCAGTGTTTGTATGTATATTTTTTTTTGCCTGTAGTTGGGTCGATGTGAGGCGGTTGAGTGCTGGCGTATGTATATCCTCCGGTGGTATGGAGTTTGATTGTGTATTGTGAGTTTGGATTTACAGGTCTTGGCATACGTGTTTTCTTCCTTTTATGTTATCCATAATATTTTTTATTATAAATAGATGTTGGTGAGTTGTGTTTTTTAGTTTAATTGTTTTTGTTGGTTTAAATTTATATATATTGAAAAGATGTGAAAATTTGCGTTTTTGTTATTCTAAATGAATATGGTTGAATAATTTATTTTTATTTACAAAATCTATAAAATTCTATGCTAAACACATGACTTATTTCTAAACTAAATTAATCCCCTATATAATGCAAAAGAATGTAAAAATCTTGATGTAGAAGAAAAAATGTTTTTGTTTTTAAATATTTTTGTTATTGGGTTCTATGACTATTTTTAGAGATTTTCCTGTGGTTGTCATTAAATTGTAGCCTTCTTGTATTTCGCGTAGAGGCAAACGGTGTGTTATCATATCGGTTAGGTTTAGTTTTTTTGTTATAAGAATTGATAGAGCTTCTTCTAAGTCATTTGGTGCTGCACCGTAACTAGTTTGAATGGTTATTTCATTTCTCCAGAATTGGTTAATTGGCAAGGGAATTTTTATTGTAGGTTCGGGGACTGCAAAGAATAATATGTTTCCACCTCTTTCAACGCAATCAGTTGCTAAGGTTACTGCTTGGATTGCTCCAGTGCAAACGATAACTTTGTCGGTTAATCGACCATTGTTTAAGGCTTTTATTTTTTGAGGTAAACTATCGTCTGCGTTAAAAGCATAGTCTGCACCGAATTGTACTGCAAGTTCCATACGGTACTGATTGATATCTGCAACTATAACTTGTTTTACACCTTTAAATTTAGCAAGTTGAACGTGTAGTATACCTGATATGCCACTGCCAATTATCAACACACTATCATCTTTTTGTATGTCTGCTAATTTTTGACTCCGTACAACGCATGCTAAGGGTTCAATAAAAGTGCCTTCCTCATAAGATAGACTATCAGGCAGTTTGTATACACCATATTGCACATTGATTTTAGGAACCTTGATATATTGTGCAAACCCTCCTGGAAAATAATTGGTACTATGCAAAGTTTCACAAGACGTATGATGCCCCTTTTGACAATGAACACAAACATTACAGGGAACATGATGCGAAACAAAAACACGATCACCCACTTTTAAATTGACAACTTTTTTACCTACCTGCTCAATCATACCAGTAGCTTCATGACCCAGCACCCGCGGAGCTTTAGGAAGCCGATACCATTCAAGAACATCACTACCACAAATCCCACTAGCCATAACTTTTAACAAAATCTCCTCTTCACCTATTTCAGGCAACGGAAACTCTTCAACACGAACATCCTTATTATTATAATAAACCGCAACAAACACAAGCTTTACCCTAAATTTTTTCAACTATAACCTGATTATAAAGATTCTCAGCTTCCTTAGCAGTAAAACCTTCATGAACTATAGCCCTAATAGCTCTAATAGAAGCTACAGGATAACTAGTTTGCCAAATATTTCTGCCCAAATTAACACCAACAGCACCTTTCTGTATACCATCATACACAAAATCAAAAACTTCTCTTTGAGTTTCTGCTTTTGGACCACCTGCAATAACCACAGGCACAGGACAGCCGTCAATAATCTTTTCAAAATGTTCAGAACAATAATAAGTTTTTACCACACGTGCACCAATTTCTGCTGCAACACGAGCAGCAAGAGCCAAATACCGCGCCTCACGTTTTTCAAGCTCTTTACCCACCGCACAAACAGCCATAACAGGCACACCATATCGCTCACAAACATCAACAAGTCTAGATAAATTAGTCAGACTCTTATTCTCATATTTCGAACCAACAAAAACAGACATAGAAACAGCAGACGCATTCAACCGAATAACCTCTTCAATAGAAGTTACCAAACTCTCATTCGCAAGATCCTCACCCACCACTGAAACCGCGCCAGAAACTCTTAGAATAAAAGGCTTATCAATAGATGGATCCACACAGTTACGTAAAACCCCACGAGTAAGCATCAAAGCATCAGCATACTTTACAATCGGCTTTATCGTCTCTGCAGGCCTCTCAAGACAATGAGTTGGCCCCTGAAAATATCCATGATCAATTGGCAAAAAAAGAGCTTTGCCATCTTTTTGAATGAGTCTATTTAATCTATTTTGCATACCCCAGTCCATAATAACATCTCAACACGAAGACTTCCTATTTACTGTATAATAAGCTTAACGATAAACAAACCTATTAAAAACAACAAACCACACAAACAAATAGTAACAACAATACTAATACTATAAAACAAAACAAATCAAATAAACTTGAAAAAACGAAAAACCATGAGACCGCTCATCAACCAAAAACTATGGCGCTAAAGGAATCACAAAAATATAAAATGTTTCATGAAAATCTTTGTCTGTTTTTGTGGTTCTTCCAGTATCGACTTGTCGATGGTGAACTCTTCCATGAAAGACCATGTAATAGTCAATACACTTAGGATCAGCTGAGAAACAATTTGGTAATATTAGTTGTGAAATTTTCTGTTTTTCTTGAAAAATGCTACGTACTGTAACGATAAAAATCGTAAATTATTTTTTTAACCGTTCCTTATAATAGTAAAATTATGAAACCATTTAGATTTACAGTGAAACTGTTTTTGATGTGCTTATTTTTTACCTCTTTTTAAGAGAGCTATTTTTATAATTGAATTTCATATGTTTCAGCAAGAAACACGAGGTAATTAAGTGACAATCCTAGTTGACGACGCAGGTAGCGGTGATTTACTCTTTGGTGTTGTAATTGGAGCTTATCGACAAGAAACAAATGAATTCAAGTATGATGTTATCGATGTACATTTCTATCAAAACAAGTTTAAAGACAAAGAATATCTAAAAGAAGCCTCAAAAATCGCTACTAAACTTGTTGCCGCCTTCAATCCAAACACGGATGAAGAAATACATATTTGTCAAGGCTGTATCTTTGATACAGCAACCGAAGACTTATACAAAATCTACGGCGAAAAACGTATAAAACGTATCCATATTGAAGGAGAAGCTCAACGTCTAATCGAAATTGCTTATCTTGATGAAATCCGTAATCTAGGTTACGAACCGCTAACAGAACGTGAAGAAAAACGAGCCAAAAACTTTTTCCACATGATGCGGTGGTTAAAAAACAATCCAAAAATGCTTAAATATGCAAAAACAGGCTGGCCAAAACTTAAAAATTACCAACTATTCAAACAATTTCACAATTCAACACAACAAAACGAACATATACAAACATACAAAACTACGTGCAATGACTGCAAAAACCCCTGTGAAGTAACCTTTCAACCAGAAACCACAAAACCCGCATATTGCAAAAAATGTTGGAAAAAACATAAATCACACAAACCCATTAAACGACACATAAAAAATAGTAAAAACAAAAAATAGCACGTTATTTCCCAACAGATTAATGAAAAAATAAAAATGCAACCAGCATAATATTGTCAGAGGTATTAATTTTGGATAAAGCTGATTACTTACTTTGGAGCCGAAAATACGATAAGGCTTATGGATTTTTAGCACAGCGTGAACGTGAATTGGGTGCAAAGTTTCGTAAAAAGAAAGTTATGACTAAAACTGATTTGGTTGCAATTGTTGAATGGATATTTCAAAATGAATCGAATAAAAAAGTACGTGTAATCGAGTTAGTAAGCCGTAACAGTGATGAAGCTGTAGAACGTGTTTCCAGTCAAGTTTTCAATCTACCTGAAGGTAATGATCTTTATCGTATGAACTGCCTGACAACTCTTGAGGGCGTTAATCCTGTTTTAGCAAGTGTAATTTTAATGTTTTTTGATCCGAAAAATTATGGTTTGTTTGATGTACGTGTTTGGAAACATTTTCTGGGCAACGCGCCGTCAAATTTGTTAACATTAATGAATTATCAGATGTTGCTAGTATCTCTTAGAAAAGCAGCGAGCAAACATAATTTAGACGTTAGAGTGATTGATAAAGCAATATACAAAAAAAGTATTGATGGATTTTGAGTCGTTAATGGGGTGTTGCAATTAAAATTCTGTACATAAAGTACATGAAAATTGCTTGTTTTTGATTTCATCTATAGTTGAGTCAGCTTAAAAAATGTGTTAGATTAGTTCTATGGTCACGTGCACTTCTTCAGGTACGCGTATACGCATAATACGTCTCATAACTCGTTCTTCAGAATCAATGTCAATTAAACGCTTGTGAATACGCATTTCCCATCTATCCCATGTGGCTGTGCCTTCACCGCAGGGTGTTTTAAGAACTGGAACACGTAAACGTTTTGTTGGTAGTGGTACTGGACCGTTAATTTTTACACCTGTTTTTGTTGCTATGCTTTTAAGTTCCTCACATACATCCTCAAGTTTATTATAATCGGTACTTGTGAGGCGTATTCGTGCTTTTCTTACCATTTTTTGAACGTCAATCCCGCTTTGTTGCAATCCTTAGAGTCAATAACGCGCTTTAAAAAGCTATCGCATCACAAACCCATGTTAAAGCTTAGATAAGCTCAACTAGGTGTGAAATATAAAAAAAGTTCAACTTTTTCCCTTGCAACTTAACTGACAAACCCTAAAATCCGACAGTTATAACAAATTAGAATTACAAGTTGCTACAAATTATCCAAAAATGTAATAAACATTAGCTTTGAGATAAAACTATGCCGAACTCCCAGGTGCTTGCATATTATACATCAAACAAAATAGTACATAACAATTTTATCTTACCTTGTCCATAAAAAAACTTTTATCACCACGATAAAAGCAAAAATCAGAATAAAACACAGTGTTCGTTACATGCTTTTTTCGAGAAAGGTTAATTAGGTTAATGTTATGTATGTTTCCAGAGTTTAAAGCTCGGGTAGTATAGTTCGGTCTAGTATATGCGGCTGTCGCCCGCAGGACCCGGGTCCGAATCCCGGCCCGAGCGCCATACTTTCAAATATGTAACACTTTTTCAAGTTAGATAGGGCTGGTTTTGGTATGTAGTTGTTGGTTTTAGGCGAGAATATGGTTTGTCGGCAGGTAGTGGTAACAAATTTTTATGAGACTTCACCATCGACTGAAGTTGATGTTGGAAGAACCATAAAAACAGTCAAATGCACTCATGGAAGTTATCTTTTATTTTTGTTGATTTTTGATTTTTGCTCTTTCTTGGTCCCAAAGTTGATAGATTTGGTTGGCAATGTGTGATTTTGTTTTATAGATTTCGTGTGGATCTGTTGTGTAAAAGTAGATTGTGTAGGCTCTTTCTGTAGCAGTTGTTCGTGTTAGGGTGTGGAAGGGTTTTTTTGGGTGGTGTGTGTATTGGTTGAATGTTGTGTTAAAAATTTCTGTGAGTGTTTCTGAGGGAACTAGGTGGTCGAATCCAAGTTCGAATGTGTAACAATATATGTTGCCTTGAGGTGTGGTTTCGTAGAGGCAGTTTGTTATGTCGCGTTCGAGCATTTGTAGGTTGCTTACTGAAACTATGTTGTTACCGGCTGTTCGTAGTTTAGCATAGTTTAGGGTTATTTCTTGTGCTACGCCTTCGGCGGTTCCAATTTTGACGTAGTCGCCTACTTTGAATGGTCTAGCGGATAGGAGATAGAGTCCTGCGATGAAGTTGCCTATAGTTTTTTGGGAGGCAAAACCTAATGCTGCTACGCTGATTGTTGAGAAGGTTATGAGTAGTTCTGAGGGTAATCCTCCAACTCTGCTTGCTGCGCTTAGGACACCAATTAAAATTAGGATTCTAAATGTTAATACTAGTTTGTTTGTGGTGTTTAATTCAAGTTTTGTTCTTTTGGAGAAGCGTGATATGTAGTTTGTTATGAGTCTTTCTATGATGAGTGCTACAATTGCAATTAGTAGTAATGAAATAATTTGTGTGGGGATTCCAAAAAAGATGTTTTCTGAAATTTTTGGTGTTGTTTCAATTGTAGACATGTGGATGAACTCAATGTAATTTGAGCAAACAAATACTATAACTCTTTCTGTAAATATTTGGTGTTTTGGAAGTTTGGGTTAAAAATACTTATCTTTATGTAGTGTGTTATCTTGGGTTTTATAAGAGTTATTTGTTTAACATGGGTTTTTGTGGATTTTGTAAGTCTGATTTTTAATTTAATCCATTTTGTAGAGTTATTTTTTGTATAGTTGATTTATTTTTATGGTTGTAATATTAATATATGTGTTTTTGATAAACAGGTTTTGTTGCTGGTTTATAAATGTGGTTGTAAGGACTGTAGCAAGGTAATTTGTGGTTGTTAAGTTTTGTGCTGTTTTGTTATTTCTGAAACTTGTTTTTGGTATGTGGCTTTGTTTTGTGGTCATTTTGATTATGTACAACGTATTGTGTTATGTTATTGGTAACTTTTTTATATTCTATTTTGGCTGAATCGGAATTATGTGAATAAAAACTAGTTTTTATGTGGTATGTCATCTAAGGTACTTTGAGTTTTTAATAAAATAAGGTGAAATTTTCTGAGGTTATGTATCCTGAATTCCCGAAAAAATTTTAACCTACAACCCAAACGCCACATAAAAAGGTATAAATACCAAAACAAACACAATACAACCAGCACAGTAGGTT
>WRNB01000100.1 GCA_009776805.1 Candidatus Bathycorpusculum grumuli
TGAGTATTTGGAGCAGGTTTTGTCTCTTTAGTTTGTGTTTTTTGGGTTTATCGGTTGGTGTTTGGTTGTGGATATTTTTTCGTGCGATTGTCGTGGTAGTGGGTGCATTTTGGGTTTTGGTATACAATGTTGTTTTGGTTTTTTGTCTTTTCTTTCAGCATATTTTTCGCTGGTGTTACATAAAGTAATCAAACCATATAATTCTATTGTATATTAGTACGCTCTCAAAAGTTTAATAAAAGAAATCGAATGATTATGGCCCAAAGTCTGGTAAACCCGATACATGAATATCTAAAACTGTTTGATACCAATAGGGACCAACACTACGAATAACACGAGAAAAACCAAAACTATAACTTACTTTTAAAGCATCTAAATGTGTAGTTATTTTTTGACAAGTTTTCTCAACAGGGTTTTCATCTTTAGTCGCATGTTGAAAATCAAAAAAATGAATCCAGCCTCCAGATGACTTTAAAGCCATTAATGCATAGAGTAAATATTCAAAAGCTAATTCGGGTAAAGGCATTAAAACACGATCAGCTACACCACACAATTGGGCCTTTATAATTTCTTTTGAGTCACCCAACAATGGTACAACATAGTTAGTAACATGGTTGAGTTGCACATTTTCATTCATGTACATATGTGCCGTTGGGTTAATATCGATTGAGTAGACTTTGGAGCAAGAATTTTTAGCAATTAATATAGAAAAACAGCCAACACCTGAAAACATGTTAACAACCACTTCGCTAGATGTGATAAGATTTGAGATTCTTTTATGTTCAAACAAAAGGCGTGGTGAGAGATAACAACGTTCGATGTCAACCTTAAAAACGCAACCATGTTCTTTGTAAACAGTGATTGTGCGTTTTTCACCTGTCAAAAATGTTAATTGTCTAACTCTAAAATCGCCATGTACAGCACTTTTTTGCAAGAAAACTGCCTTAATTTTGTTATTATAAATTTTTAATATTTCGTCTGCGATTTTTTTAGCAACTGATATATCGCTATTGGGTACCTTGATAACAGCTATGTCACCTATAAGATCATAAGAATTGTAAATATTAACAGAGACCTCAGTGGATACTCGCGTTTTTAGTCGTCGTCGCATTTTTATTTCTTTATCTATTGGAAACGTTTAAAAGTAAAATGTTTTTCTTTGTAGGAACAGGTATTCCAATGGAAAAATCAGGAATTGTTTATGAATGTATGCGTTGTGGTTCACGTGTTCCATCTGAAGAGTTAGAGTTACGTGGTGGAGAGACAAAATGCATCATCTGTGGTTATCGTATTTTAAAGAAAGTTAAACCACCAGTGGTTAAAAGAGTTCAATCAAGATAAGATGGAAAATGTGAAAACTTGCATAATTACGATTCAACTAGTTTTGCAGAAAATTAGTAGTCATCGTCATCATTACGAGAGAGTTTACGTAATGCTCGTCCTTTAAGAGGAACATTTTTCAGTTTTAGATCATCTTGGAAAAGATCATCAGGTTGCCGTTCTATGGTTTTCCGCTTCACAGTTTCTCCGCAAATACCTTGAGATAACAAACGTCGTTTATTGCACATTGCATAAGTACATTTTATAACAGTACAATATTCATCGCCGTCTTTACACCAAACACCGTCTCTTCTAAACCAAGCAGCATTTTTTCCACATCTAAAAGATGAGCATGATGGTAAACAAGTTTTTGTTTGAGCCAACAGATACACCTCAAATTGTTTTTAAAATCTAAATATTACAGTTTTTTGCATTTCTTAATATTTAAGGTTCATTAGAAATAATATAAACTTTATTGTAATTTCCGCTAAATACATCATACTAACCAGAAGAAAATAAGGAAACATTATAAAAACATGTTGATATATAGACAACACATTATGGAATGACCGTATTGGAACAAACAATACCAGATTCACTTATTCAAACATTAAAAAAACAAAAATATCATCTCATAGGTAACCATTCAGCCGTTAAACGCTGTAAATGGTTATATGAATCAATAGTAAACGACAGAGTTTGTTACAAAGAAAAATTTTACGGCATAAAAAGTCATCAATGCCTACAAATGACGCCGTCTTTGTACTATTGTACACAACAATGCCTCTTCTGTTGGCGCGCACAAAGCGGTGACCTACAAGTAACATGGGACGAAATGAAATTACCACAACTAAACCAGCCAGAAGAAATCATAAACGCAAGCATCAAAGAACAACAAAAAATCCTCAGTGGCTACAAAGGGCATCAAAGAGTAAACTGGCGCAAACTAACAGAAGCATACCAACCTAAAAACGTAGCAATAAGCTTAACAGGAGAACCCACACTATACCCAAACATAAGCGAACTTATCAGAACATACCGACAAAGAGAATTTACAGTTTTCCTTGTAACCAATGGTACTTTACCTAAAAGACTGGCAAAACTAAACCGAGAACCAACACAACTATACCTTTCTCTTTGTGCGTCTAATGAACAAATTTACAAAAAACTATGTCGTCCACTTATACCTAAAGCATGGGAATACCTCAATGAATCTTTGGAACTATTTCAAAGTTTCAAATGCAGAACAGCTATACGAATGACCCTAGTTAAAAACCATAACATGGACAACATCAATGAATATGCCAAACTTATCGAGAAAGCTAATCCAACTTTTATTGAAGCAAAAGCATACATGCATATTGGTTATTCCAATTTACGATTAAAATTTGATGATATGCCACAACTTGTAGAAGTCAAAGCATTTGCAGAAGAACTATCAAAGAAAACAGGGTATAACCTGATTGATGAATCAGTAGATAGTCGCGTAATACTGCTAAGTCGTAAAGACAAAAACAACAAAAATATAGAAAAATAAATTTTATACACCTACAAAAATAATCAAACGATATTTTCTTATTTTTTGAAATGAATAAATAAGTAACTGATTTAACTATTTTAGGTGAAAAATTGCACACACTAAAAGGAATTCTTGAAGAGATAAAACAAGACATAATACAAAAAAACCAAATTCGAGAAGACACACATGCAGACATGCGAAAAGTAACAAGTCTATCTAAACAGGCAATACTTCTATTACACCAAAAAAAATCAAACGAAGCAGAAAAAATAATTAAAATAGCAACAGAAAAAATCGTTAACCTGCAAAATCTTGCAAAACAATACCCTAACATCATCTACTGTGGTATGTATAGTGAAACATTACAAGAATATGCAGAAGCAAACATTTTTTTAATGTTAATAAAAGAAGGCAGATTTGTCACACCTAAAGAAATTAATGTACCATCAATTGAATATACACTTGGCTTATCAGATGTTATAGGTGAATACAGACGTTTATCCCTTGATACCTTACGAGAAGGTGTCGTAGAGAAGGGTGAAGAATACCTTAAAGAAATGGATGAAATCTTTATCCATTTACTCGCACTTGACGAAGCCTACATGCTGATACCTGGATTGAGGCGGAAAACTGATGTTGCAAGAAAAATCATAGAAGCAACACGTGGTGACATAACACAAGAAATAAGGCGAAAAGCCCTTGAAGATTACCTCAAATATTTTGAAACAACTCAAAATCAACCTAAAAAGCACAAAGAAAAAATAAAAAAACACTCTTCCAAAAACACAAAATCCAAACATGTTCAATCTAAGAAGTAAACCAATGATACATTTTGTTACACTAACTCCAAAATTAATTCCAAAAGAAGTAAAGAATACAATAGACTTTAGTCTTTAATATTTTCGTACACTAAAACTAAACAAAACCGCCATCAAATAATCAAAAACAGATATACAAAAACACAAAAAACAACACAACCACACCAATAAAACCATCAAAACAACAATAAAAACTAACCCTAATAAACAAACAAAAAGACAATAAAGAGTTCTGAAATTTTATCAACACACATATATTGACTGAAAAACGTTTACAATAAAAAATTGAATTAACCTAGAAACAACAAAAAAATAATTTGAGTTTTTTATCATTACAGTACACAGCAAAGAAAACATGAAAATATACCATTAACATTACCAAGTTATTTCTCAACTAATTCTAAGGATTTGTTAGCTACGTTTGAGGGAAAAATATTATCTTAAAGTTTGTTTACACTTAACCAGTGAAAGATATGACAATAACCGAAATGTCGGAAATAATGTTTAGTGACTTTGCAAAACTTGATTTAAGAATTGGAAAGATACTTGAAGCAATACCAGTTCCAGAGTCAAAAAAATTAGTCAAACTTGTAGTTGATTTTGGTACAGAGAAACGGCAAGCAGTAGCTGGAATTCTCAAATATTACACTCCTGAAGAACTTGTAGGTAAAAAATGTGTTTTTCTGTTAAATCTTCAAAGACGTATGTTAGCAGGTGTAGAGTCCCAATGTATGGTTTTAGCTGCTGAGGATGAAGCAGGTAACGTTTCAGTTTTACAACCAGAAAAAGACATATCCGAAGGTAGCAAAATCCAATAAAGTATTTTATGTTATTTCATTTTTTTATTATAGGAAAAGTAAATTAATTATTTAGTAGTTGCGTTATTAGTAAAGTTATTTGTGGAAGGTTATATTTAATGTCAGTAAATGAAGGAGCACTTATGTGGGTGGAGAAGTATCGCCCAAAAACTCTCAAAGACGTAGTAAACCAACATGATATTGTTGAGAGTATTAAAGCGTTTATGAGAAACCCTAAAACCATGCCGCATTTAATGTTTGCAGGTATACCAGGTACAGGAAAAACTACAACGGCGTTATGTATTGCACATGAACTGTTTGGTATGCAGAATTGGCGAAATTTTACTTTGGAGCTTAATGCTTCAGATGAGAGAGGTATTGATACTGTTCGAGAGCGTGTTAAAGATTTTTCTCGTTATAGTCGAGGCGCATTTGGTGATATACCGTTTGCGTTAATTATTTTGGATGAATGTGATCAAATGACTGGCCCTGCACAAACGGCTCTTAGACGTATCATGGAAACCAGTAGTCGAACTTCAAGATTTATTTTGATTTGTAACCAGTCAAGTAAAATAATTGAACCCATTCAAAGTAGGTGTGCAATTTTCAGGTTTTCACGACTTGAACGAAATGCTATGGTAGAACATTTAAAAGATGTGGCTAAAAAAGAAACTGTAAACATTTCCTCTGAAGCTGTTGAAAGAATTGTAGATTATGCTGAAGGCGATTTACGTCACGCAATTAATGCTCTGCAAACCGCGGCAGCTTATAAAGAAGATGCTGTAGTGGATGAAAAAGTTGTGTCTCAAATCATTGGTGAAGCTAGTCCAAAACAGATTCAACTTATGCTTAACAAAGCAATTAACGGTGATTTTATGGAGGCTAGACGAATAATGTATGATATTATTGGTACTTATGGTTTTACAGGTGCAGAAATTATTCGCCAAATGCAAAAAGAACTCTTCAAAATTAGTTACATACTGCCTGAACAGAAAGCTGAATTTAGTAATATTCTTGGAGAGTATGATTACCGTTTGACACAAGGAGCTAACAGTGATTTACAGTTAAGTGCTCTTTTAGCACAATTTGTTAAAGTGGGTAAAGCTTTAGGGGAAAGCAGTTGAAAAACGATTTGTGGGTCGAAAAATATCGACCAACACTAATCAAAGATGTCATAGGTAACGAAGAAGCAAAAATATTGTTTGTCGAATGGTTAGGTAATAAACGTCGTACCAAAAAAGCTGTGTTGCTTTATGGTCCGCCAGGTGTGGGTAAAACCACTCTTGTTAATGCTGCTGCAAATGAATATAATTTTAGAATAATTGAAATGAATGCTAGTGACACCCGATCAGAAAAAGCAGTAACTCGTATAGCAAATCCAGCAACTTCGTTTACTGGGTTAGACAAATTTTCTAGTGAAATAAAAGGTAATATACTGTTTATGGATGAAATTGATGGTATTGCAGGTAATGAAGATCGTGGTGGAGTTAATGCTATCATAAAAATTATTGAAAACACTCGCGCCCCGATTATTATGGCGGCTAATGATGTTGAAATTGAAAAATTACGCCCTCTAAAAAAAGTTTGTACACTAATTAGATTTCAACCAACTCGTATTCCTTTGATTATAATGGCACTTAAGAGTATATGTGAACAAGAACATGTTAAATATGAATTTGTCGCACTTGAGAAAATAGCTGTAAACAGTCAAGGTGATGTGCGATCAGCAATTAATGATTTACAGGGGTTAAGCGAAGAAGGTAAAACTTTGACGGAGCAAGATACCTTGGCATTAAGTTTAAGAAATAAAGACGTTAGCATGTATGACACTTTAAAAGAGTATTTTGCTGTTAAAAACATTGCAGACGCAGCAAATCTGCTTAATTATTCAACTGTTGAATATGATGATCTGTTAATGGCGATTGGTGATAACATGCCTAAACGTTACACTGACACAGTTAAACTTGCAGAAGCATACGACTTCCTATCACAAGCTGATGTTTTCAGAGGGCGAATAGGAATAGAGCACTGGCATTTACTTAAATACTTTTATAATAATCTCGCTCAAGCGGCGTCGGTTGATCCTGAATCGTATAAACCGTTTGAGTTTATTTCACCCCCCATCAGAGTTATTACATTATTTTGGACCAAAAGCAAACGCACATTATTAACAAGTATTTGTATGAAAATCGGTGTTCAATGTCATGTCAGCAAATACGAAGCAAAAATGATTTTTGTACCATATCTTAGACTAATGTTACAACAAAGAAAAAAAGCAAATGCTTTGGCTGAATGGTTGAAACTTACACCTGAAGAAGTAACTTTTCTAACAGGATTGAAAATGTTTTAGGAGCAAAAAAAATGGTTTTATTAAATCAAAAAGGCTTTAAGTTGCCACGTGTTGAAAAAGAAAAATTTATGTTATTGTTACGTTTAGGGCTGGATTATAATAGTCAACAAACACTGTACAGCATAAAGAATTACAACAGCATACATCAACTCAGAGATACATTACAGGATATTTTGAAGTCAGAAATTGCATTTACCCAAACCTGCACCATATGTAATATAGATTTTGGGTGCAGTACATGTAACTACACAAAATTTTGTCCCACAAAAGATTTACCATTTACCTGTGTATGTAATCAATGTTTGCGGCCTAAAAAAAATCTGCAACAACAAAAATTATTTTAGCTGTATTTCAATCATGTATAAAAACAGTTTATTAAAATGATAATACACATGTAACCACTCACAAAAACAAACAATACAATAAAAACAAACACCAAACACATACACCACAATAACAAAAACAACATAAAAATAGAAAAACAAACAAACAAAAACCCAACACACAAACACAAAACACACAAAAAAACACGCCAAAAAGTACTTTGCGTCCATGCAAACAAAATACACACGCACCAAACGTAAACAACTGACATTTCACACAAAATTAAAACGTTTAACACACAAAACTAATTGTTACTCCAAATCTTTGGAGGAACATAAAATTTTGTTTGGTTTACTCATAAGCGTGTTGGAATTCAACTGTGAATTATTTTGATACCGAAATTCTCAAATGTGGGTATAGGTATCCATTGACGGAACATCAATACCCAAAGCACCACACAAATCACGATTCCGCTTAGACACCTCAGTAACACCA
>WRNB01000101.1 GCA_009776805.1 Candidatus Bathycorpusculum grumuli
GGTAAGTTCTTCAAGTTTTTTTACAGGAAAAACATCTTGACCATATGGATAACACAGAAAACAACAGAATCATAAAAAGTATCGTATATTGGCACACTACCGAAAAATTAATTAAATAAATAAATATTGTTTTTACGACAGGCAGGTTAACTCATGTCATTGAAACAACGGCGTTATACCCTAAAATCAAAAGAAGCAAAACAAGTTTTGAATGAAGCCTCACAACAATTCAAAATGGATTTGGAAACTTTATTTGGTGGCAAATCACTCGTTGAAATTGTAGAATCTGAAAATATCCAAATATACACAATTAACACAAGACCGGTAATGTTTAAGGCAGAGACTTTTTTACCGCTTTTAGGTTTCACAGAATACACAGATACTGCCGCTAAAGTGACTGTAGATATGGGTGCAATACCATTTGTATGTAAAGGAGCAAACGTTATGGCTCCAGGTATTCGAAAAGTTATAGGTGAATTCTCCAAGGGAGATTTACTGATTGTTACTGATGAAAAACATAACAAAGCGTTAGCTTTGGGAGAAAGCATATTTGATGCTACAACACTTAAAGAAACAAAAAAAGGACCAGTTATTAAGACCCTGCACCATGTCGGTGACAAATACTGGAACATTGCTAAACTGTTAACTGACTAATTTACTATTTTTATTGTTTAGCCACTGTTTCTCCTTTTTGGAATATTTTTATATTAAGATAATATGTGACGATGTTAACAACAGCAAATATGTCTATCAACACCATTCGCATTATAGAACCAAGAAAAATTGTGCCAAAATTTTGTTCTGGAATGGGCTTTGTTTTGAAGTCCTGTGTCAGGTTATGGTGTTGTGGTTAGAAAAAACAACGAAAAGCGTGGTTTAATTGAGTACAAGATTGCGGATTCTTTTGTAGATTTTATGTCCAAAATAGTTGTCATGTTCATCCAAAAACAGTGCGGGAAGTTTGTGTGCAGTTGTTTGAACTATCCCGTTTCTGCTTCATATCATTAAAGGTACAAGTTTTATCATTTTGACGATTCCATAAATTAAAAAATTCCAACGATTCCTGAATCTTTTTTAGTGTTCTACAGAGTCAGATATGTTGTAAACTTGAGCAAAAAAATTTATGTGCTCATATGTAGTTAATTGTTTATATAAACTGGGATTTTTAGTGAGTAAAGTTGTTGTTTGGTGAACTTTTTACAGAATTTTTTTTGAATACCATTATAGTGATAGTTGTCATGCTGCACATTGGTGAATATGGCAGGNAAGTATTCGTATAGTGGTAGTTTTACCAGCACAACTTATCAAGAAAACCAAACTCTTTACTTTTGTCTACTTTGAATGTGGCATTATATACAGTTTTCAAGTTATTGTATTTACGAGTTAGATTTTCTATTTTAATCATGCTTTTTTTAATTTCATAGATTTTTAATAAACCATTAATGACTATCTAAACAGGTAAATTTAACTGTTTTTAGACATATTTTAAGTTTAACCTATGTAAATTTGAAATATTTAAGCAACTACGTGTTTATTTAAGGTGTTTTTGTAAGTTTTTTGTTGAATTTAAGTGCACACGTATATGCAGTTACGTTTACTGAATAAATGTGGCGCAAAAATTTAAAGTCTAACAAAAAAATGATATCTAAAGTTATGATTTTGTTGAGAGCTAAGTACATGCAGAAAAATATCTTAATTAAGTCTGTATTTGTATAAGCCAACCTATTTGTGTTCGATAAGTTTTTATTAGCGTTTGAAATTTAGTTGCCTTTATATTAAAGGATGATTCAAGAATGACCTTTCAAAAGGGAGACTTCATACTAATTAATTACACTGGGAAAGTCAAGGAAACAAATGAAGTTTTTGACACAACTTATGAAGAAGTATCCAAAAATGAACGCCTTCATAAAGAAGGAGAAATATACGAACCTAGACTGGTTGTTATAGGCGAAGGCTGGGTGCTAAAAGCTTTAGACGATGCACTCTTAGACATTGAAACAGAAAAATTAACATCCGTAGAAATTCCAGCAGAAAACGCGTTTGGAAAAAGGGATGCAAATAAAATTAAAACAATACCTCTACGTCAATTATTAGCAAAAGAAATCAACCCAACCATTGGAGCACGTATTGAGTTTCAAGGTAAAATGGCCACCGTCCGCTCTGTGGGTGCAGGAAGAGTGCTACTGGATTTCAATCCGCCATTAGCAGGAAAAACACTTATTTACGAAGTTATAGTTCAAAAGAAACTTGACAGCAACGAAGAAAAAATTCTTTCAATCATACACAGACGAGCCTCAACAGTTGAAAAAGAAAAATTCAAAATCGCAATCCAAGATAATAACCTAACAATAGATATGCCAGATGATACATTCTACATTGAAGGCATACAAATCACAAAACGCGGCATTGCCATGGACATTCAAAAATATTTGCCAGACCTTGTACAAATACAATACATCGAAACTTTCAAAGTAGAGCCAAAACTACCATTATTGCCTGCACCACAACCAGAACCAGAAACAACACCTGTTTCACAAGAAGATACTGTAGTAGATGAATCAACTTTAGAAACTGTTTCACAAGAAGATACTGTAGTAGATGAATCAACTTTAGAAACTGTTTCACAAGAAGAAACAAAAACCTAAACGTTTCAATCAAACGTCAACATTTTCTTTTTATCCAACTCAGCTTAACCGGAACCAAATCGAACAAAATTTTTATACACTTTATAAATAATTTCATTTGTAAGACACAAAATTATCAATTTTTACAGTCAACAATTTTTAAATTCAAAATCAGTAAAATAACCTTTTCAAACAAGCTATTAATATATTTTGAAATACCCCTGTTAAACTATGATCAGTCAATAACATTTGTCATTTTAGCAATTGTTTGGCATGTTTCATAATTTAGTGATTGTTTATGTAGAATTGTGTAACGTTCAGGACGTATTGTTGGAGCTAATTCTAGAGCCTTGATCACATCGCTATCTTTTACACCTAATTCTTTAGCAGTTGTAGGTGCTCCAATCTGTTTGAGTGCATCTCTGATTTGTTGCCAATTTATTCCGTGAAGATATGCAGCCAAAATTGAACCAACACCTACTTGTTCTCCATGCATGGCGTGATTAGTGGCGATCATGTCTAAAGCGTGGCTAAATAAATGCTCAGAACCACTGCAGGGTCGACTGCTTCCAGCAATACTCATAGCTACACCACAACTAATTAACGCTTCAATTAAAACATGCAAACCTCCGATATTTTCAGGCTTAATTAATGAAGCGTTTTCGGTAATTAATTTTGCACTCATTAACGTTAAACTTGCAGCATATTCGCCATAATACTCTTTTTTTTCTACGTGCGCAAGTTCCCAGTCTTTTACAGCTGTGAATTTGGCAATTACATCACCACATCCACTAATGGTTGAACGCCAAGGTGCTAACGAAATTACATCGGTATCTGCGATTATTGCAAGGGGTGCTTGAGATAATATTGAGTAAGGTTTACCAGTACCTTTAATTGAAGCTAAAGGACTGGCAATTCCATCGTGAGAAACTGTAGTGGGAACACTAATAAATGGTATATTGTATTTACCGCTATTAATTTTGGTTGCATCAATTATTGTTCCTCCACCAACGCCAAAAAGAATTTTTGGTTTCAAATTTATAATCTGTTCTTCAATTAACGTCAAGTCTTTCATTGTTGCTGTTTCAACAAGTAATCCCTGTGGGTCCATACCTGTCTGTTCAAGAAGACTGTAAACTTTTTTGCCTGCCACTTCGTAGCTTCGTGTACCAGAAATTATTAGTGCAGCTCCTTTTAAGTTTAATCTTTGGGTAACTTCTGTAACTCTGTTTAAGATACCGTTCCCAACGATTACTTCACGAGGAAGTTGCATATAATGATAAGGTAACGTCAAGGTTACTCACGTTATATTTTAAGGCAATTATAAAAAAGTGTTGTTGGTGTTTAAACTTTTTTGAATAAAAACCATAACTGGACAAGAAGTATCTTAGTTAGCAGTTACCATAATATTAATTAATCTGCCAGAAAGATATCATGGTGCTACTTCCTACGTAATAATAACCATCGTAAATCAATTTTAGGGAGAAAGATAAAATCTATGTCATCACAAAATAATGCTGTTAGTGAATTAGTCCTTAAAGGAACAACAACCATAGGTGTCGTTTGCACCGATGGAGTAATTCTTGCGTCAGACACTCGAGTGACTATGGGATATTATGTTGCCCACAAATTTGGAAAAAAAGTGTACAAAGTCGATGAACATTTAGGAATGACCATTGCTGGAACAGTTGCAGATGCCCAAAAAGTCGTTGACATATTAACCGCAAACGCAAAACTCTACAAAATAAACATGAATCGTCCAATGCCAGTTATTTCTGCAGCACGTCTAGTTGCAAATATTTTGTTTAATAATAGATATGTTCCTCTATCTACACAAGTTCTAGTTGGAGGTATTGACGAAACAGGGCCTCATGTTTTTAATTTAGATCCTTATGGAAGTTTAATGGAAGAGAAATCTGTTTCAACCGGTTCAGGGTCTCCAGTAGCTTATGGCATACTTGAAGACAAGTACCGTGAATGTTTATCAATCAAAGAAATGTTACCCACTATTGCAAAAGCAGTAAATGCGGCTATGAAACGTGATGTAGCAAGTGGTAACAGTTACAACATTACAATAATTGATGCTAATGGATATAAAGAACTCACAGAACAAGAAAAAAGTGAACTACTTTTTTAATAAATGGTGTTAAAAAAATTGGCAAGAACCCAAGATAAAGATAAATTAGAAATAACTCAATATATTTTACAACATGTTCCAAGAGAAGCAGAAGTCACTCGAATTGAATATGAAGGGCCAATGCTTGCAATTTACACAAAGAAACCAGAAATGTTGGTTGATCAAAGTAATGTAATTGCTGAAATTGTAAGTGTTATTCGTAAAAGAATCGTTATTAGATCAGACCCCTCAGTACGTTTACCCGAAACAGAAGCAGAAAAAATTACGCGAGAATTAATCACTCCAGAAGCAGAAATTTCTGACATCAATTTTGACCCAAGCCTAGGCGAAATTATTATTGAAACAAAAAAACCAGGTTTAGTTATAGGTAGAAATGGTGTGGTATTACAAGAAATTATAAAAAAAACAAAATGGCGACCACATGTTTTACGAAGCCCACCTATCAAATCAAAAATTGTTACACATATGCGTCACTACTTACATTCAGAAAGCAAAGAACGCGAAAGAATCCTGCGCACTGTTGGTGAACGTATTTTCCGACCAAAAACCTATGATGTGGGAGACATACGCATAGTTGCTTTAGGTGGCGCACAAGAAGTAGGTCGATCGGCATTTTTAGTTAAAACTCGTGAAAGCAGCGTACTTTTAGACTGTGGTATCAACCCAGGTTCTAACAGGCCATTCGAATCTTTTCCAAGATTTGACTCTCCAGAATTCCAAATTGATGACCTTGATGCAGTAGTTATCAGTCACGCACATCTTGATCACTGTGGACTTGTACCATTCCTCTACAAATACGGATACGATGGTCCATTATATTGCTCAGCACCAACCTCCAATTTAATGACTATGCTGCAAATGGATTATTTAGATGTAGCCAGCAAACAAGGCATCACACCATATTATGATCAAAAAGACGTGCGCGAATGTGTTCTCCACACCATACCACTGCGGTTTGGTGTTGTCACAGACATTGCACCAGACATTCGTTTAACTTTGCACAATTCAGGACACATATTAGGTGCCTCAATGATACACTTACACATTGGCGAAGGACTACACAATGTTGTCTACACAGGTGACTACAAATTTGGTAGAACTATGCTTTTAGAAGCAGCAACAACAGAATTCCCACGTATAGAAACAGTCATTACTGAGTCCACTTACGGTGGAGCCGATGATTTCATGCCCTCTCGCGTGGAAGCAGAAGAACACTTGACAAACATAATTAACCAAACACTAGAACGTAAAGGCAAAGTCCTAATTCCAGTTCCTGCAGTGGGCAGAGCACAAGAAATCATGCTAATTATAGATGGTTACATGAAAAGAGGTCTCATGAAAGAAGCTCCAGTTTTCATAGAAGGCATGATCAGTGAAGCAACAGCCATTCACACCGCTTACCCAGAATATCTTGGCAGAGAAGTACGACACAGCATTTTACACGAAGAGGTTAATCCATTTCAGTCAGACTACTTTACAATAGTAGAACATCCAAGCGTACGTCAAAGTATCATTGACGGAGAACCATGTATTGTCCTTGCAACATCAGGCATGCTTGAAGGCGGACCAGTAATTGAATACTTCAAAAACTGGGCAAACGATGAACGCAACACAATTATCTTTGTAAGCTACCAAATTGAAGGAACCATGGGCAAACGTGTTCAAAAAGGTGTTAACGAAGTTACAATGATGGATAACGAAGGAAGAATGGCAGCATTACAAGTAAAAATGAAGACAGAAACAATCAACGGTTTTTCAGGTCACTCCGACAGACGACAATTAGTAAACTATATAACGCATTTAAAACCAAAACCAGAACGTGTGTTTGTTGTTCATGGTGAGAAACAAAAAACTATTGGTTTTGCAAACTTTATGATGGGTAAAGCAGATATTCACACTATCGTTCCAGGTGTATTGGAAACATTTAGGCTACTGTAGTAGGTAGCAACTCATTTTTCACTGGCACTTTTTCACGCCAAATTTTAATGTTTTTTGGACATATAACAATACGTTCTTCGCCCAAACGTGCAATATCGCCACCTATGGATTCAGTGAAAGAATAGAGTTCATTTACTGCGCTTTTTACAGATTCAATACTTTTACTTGCAAGCGGGGTGATGCGTAAAATTAAAATATTATCATTTTGTATTTCAGTTTTTATATCATCTAAATCTGATATATCGCGAAGAGGTATAGCCTTAAGATATGTTTTACATATACCTGTTTGTATGGCAACTTCAGGTTTAACAGATGTAACACTTGTTGTCTCAAATGTGGTGGATGTAACAATTTGATTTTCTGTTGGGTTATCGTGTTGTATTTTTTTAGATGTGTTTTCTTCAATATGGGTTTTTTGTACGGTTTCTTCTTTTGTTTGGTCAAGTTGGGTTTCTGGTATGTTTTCAGCTACTTGATTTGTTTGTTCTTGTTTTTTTTGTTTGGGAAATAGTCCAAAGGTTGGCATGTCTAGTTCATCTAAAGAGTATTTATGTTGCTACAGTTAAGTATTTCTTAATTTCAATATTAAAAAACATTATATTGTTGTGAATTAAATAAGCAATTATGAGAGTATTGCTGCAGAAATTGTGAGTGTGTACTTCAAAAAATGAATAGTATATTACCAATAAAATGTGAAAAAACAAAAACGTGACATTACCTCATGAATTTAAAGGATTAACAGGTCAAAAATTTTGGTGTTGTTCATTTGCAGGCTGGAATTATGCTGTGTATGAAATAGTATAATAGGTACCTGAATTCCCGAAAAAATTTTAACCTACAGGAACCGGCAAACCAAACGCCTCAAACAAAACCCTCTGCACACGAGACAAAGGACGCAAAATATGCTGCC
>WRNB01000102.1 GCA_009776805.1 Candidatus Bathycorpusculum grumuli
GCGAAAACATTATTTGTTGTAGGTATAAAATTTGTACCTACACAACTGTTTACCAGCAGTGTTTTTCAGCCATTTTAGGCTTCTTATTGCTTTTTGACGATATTTTAAACTAAATACCTATTGTAGGCACAAATTTTTCGGGAATTCAGGTATTAAGGCTCGGCGTGGTTGTCAGAAGGCTATTGTTGCTGTTGCGAATCGTTTGTTGAAGGTTGTGTGGGTGATGCTTGTTCGTCGTGAGGTGTATTGTGGTGTGAATCGGGTGTTGTATGAGAAAAAGTTGGGTAGGGTTGGTTTTGATGTGTGAATTGCTGATTTAAGATAGCTATTTGAAATAGCTATTTGTTGTTTGCTTGTTTAGTGGTTTGGTGGTGGTTGGGTTACGTGAGGTGCTGTTTTTTTAGGAATTACGCCACCGCAGACATCAACCACAAGGGTTGAGTCTCGCACCCCACGGATTTACTTGATTGATGGTTGGTGTTTGGTGGTGTTTGGGAAAGGTTAAATAGTGTTGGTTGTGTTGTGTTGTGTTGTTGGTTTCAGATATATAATGGGTTGCCATAAGGTATCAATGGCAGATTTTCATGAGAGTAACAGAAAATTGTGCTTCGCACAAGTTAAGTCTACTTATCTGCCCCCATTATAATATGTAGACATTTTTGTTCTGTTTCCCACTTTTTGTTTCCCAACATTAAAATGACTTTTTGGTAGTGGGTGTTGGTGTTGGTTGTAAGTAAAGTAGTTTATAGTAGTGGTCTATTGTATGAAATTTTTCAAAAACATGTTAGCTATAACATTAATCTACTCAAAAGATGTGAACATTTTTGTAGCCTTTAGGCTACACGGTTACAGTACACTAATATGATGCCCCAAACTTGCTACAAATTATTTACAAAAGTGCCTGAGCGTGACTCACATAGCAGTACAAGTTCTACCTAAAAATCGCGCGTATATTTCGATTAAAACAAGGAATCAGTCCACTTGCCTCTAATAAGCTTCTTTCTGTAACATTGATCTGAACTGCTTTTAGGAAAAGGTATATTTTAATTGCTACAATACATTGTGAGTTATTTGAGTGAGAACAAATACGACAAATCACCAATTAAACGAAGGGAATCTTATGCCAGAAACAATTAAAAAATTCTCGGGGCTACCTGTGTCAAGTGGTTCTTATGAGGGAACTGTAAAGGTGTTACTTTCTATAGAAGATTTTGACAAAGTACAAGAAGGCGATGTTATCGTCGTGCATTCTTCATCTCCAGCATGGACTGTTCCCCTATTAAGGGCAGGTGCGCTCATAACGGAAGTGGGTGGAATACTCTGTCACACAGTAATTATCGCACGAGAGATTGGTGTACCTGCAATTGCAAATATTGAGAATATCACGAATCTACTGCATGATGGCGATCGGGTTGTAGTAGATGGAAATATGGGGGAAATTCATGTACTTGGCAGATAACAAGAAACAGTTAAAAGATTTCGCAAAAGCAGTAGCAGTACCCGTTGGGTTGACTGATAACACAAAATGGCCTGTTAGGTCTGGGAGCGTTATTTTTCCAGTTAGAAATATCTTTGTGCGAGATTTTGTTAACCACGTTGAAGCATCGGGGATTATTGGTAAACCCCAAGAATGGAAAAAGGCTTTTGACGGGCCGACACAATTGTGGCGTATGTCTCATCATCTAGTAAACGGACTACTTGATGTTAACACTGATAAACGCACCATAGCCAAAAGGATTCTCATGTTGCTTGAGGGAATTTCGGCGTTATGCAACGATAATTATTTCGAAACAGTTGGGACACATAGAATTATGACAGAAGAAGATGTCCATGCGCTTCTATCCGTTACTCAAATTACAGAAAAGAAACATGTTCGCAAGTTTTTACATTTATCAGGGTTATTATGGGCATATAGTGAGACTAATTTTTTTGTCGCTCACGAACTCACATGTGAATACCATGGGGCATATCCGCTTCCAAGTGGTGGTTATGCAGTTGTTCGCGATTTCAAAAACCTAAAACCAAGTCAGTTATGGGAAAACCGCAATTTCAATGGATTACCTGCATACATCCGTGTTGTTACATTCCATGATAACACTCTCGACATAAAGTTTGATGTCTATAACAACCTCTTTGATGACGAAGGAACTATGACGCAATCACTTATCGGTGGCTACGCGTTTGCTGATAAGCAGCTTTTGTCTGAAAAAGATATAATGGAGCTTACTGGATTACTTGCAGATAAAATAACGCGGTTTACTGAGGAGGTAAACAATACGTCCAGAGGTGCCATTGCTCGAAAGTACATGGAAATCTTTTGGTATCGCAAAAAATCACTTACTGATTACATGGGGATTGGTTGGAAACCGGATGCGAACCTTTATACAGTTCTTGAAAATGGGCTAGCCACAGGACCGCCAAAGAAAGCAACGGAACCAAAATCTACTGTAATGAAAAACCTTGTTGAGCAGTTGGCAATTGATTTTGATTTCTCAGAATATACTGATTAATGGGTGAAGTCTTGATGGATAGGATAAAATATCTTCGTGTTTCTGCTACCACAAAATGTAACGCAAGTTGTTGGTACTGCTTTAATGAAAGCCAACCATTTGATTATTCAACACTTGAAGATATTGATGGTTTTGGATGGCTCGTGAATCAACTGGTATCGGAATATGGCACTGAAATTATTAGGTTCACGGGAGGCGAACCTTTAATGAACCCACATATTGAAGAGTTAATTAAGCTGGCAAAGAAAACAGGCGTGAAAAAAGTAGGTTTAACGACCAACGGTCTACTCTTGCGCGAAAAAGCTGATGCTTTGCTTGCATGTGAAATTGATGATTACGCAATCCATTTGAACCGTGTTGACTTTGAACAAATGAATTATCGAAGAGAAACCGCTTTTATGGAATGGGCTGTTAAGAAGTTCCCATCTGTGAAATTCAATATCGTGGTAATGACGCAGAATAAAACAAATGTGGCAAGCATTGTTAACTACGCCATTGATCACGGTATTAATTTGTTGTTGTTAGATTTGCTACAAGCAGGAAATACGGTGGTAGCATATGAGAAAAGTTTTTGCTCTTTGGAGGATATCCGCAATCAACTGTTAAACAGAGGACTAATCGAAACTATTGAAAATATGAATTCTAAGGTGTATTCAAATGACAGGTCAAGCATAAAGTTGTTGCAACATTATTCTGATATGAACATAAGAGTAGCGTACTGCACAAAGTTTTTGACTTTTCACCCAATTTTGCTCACACCAGACATGAAACTATCTATCTGCACACATTTTGGAAAGAGGGCTATTTCAATCGAAACCGCTGTAAAAACGCGGAGTACAACACTTTTGTATAAAATAATCGAAAAACTGAAATATTCCCTTGAACACTGTGTAGATTGCGCACGTTTCACAACGTTAAAGGAGTTGCAACAATGAAAATTACCGAGATTTATATTGATGGATTTAAGAACATACGCGATACCTGTCTTGATTTTTCGAAAGAACCCATGATTGTTTTACTGGCACCAAATAATTATGGAAAGTCAAATCTCTTGTTAGGAATCCAAGAGAGTTTTGGTCTTATCCGTAGCCAAGGCACTGAAGTTGTGGATTATATAAGAAATATAAGCTATATAGACGAGTTTTTAGGTAAAGAAGATAAAAGGATTCCATTCATTTTTGGAGTAAAGTTCTATAAACGTGAAAACAATAAACTGTATCATTACACATTTACTATAGATGGACAAGAAAAATCGAGTAAAAAAGGCGAAGTGTATGGCATCCGACATGAATTGCTTGAATATGTCGTTGTCGATAAAACGGATGGGATTAGTTTGTCCAGTCCTAATAAACTGCCTAGTGGGCACATACTGTTTTCACGTGGTATAAATAGTGATGATGGATATGAAACTATTACTGAAGACTCCTCAGCGGTTGCAACATTGAATTCTCCGGCAAAAAAGGTTAATATTCGGCATAGCACAAAAGAAAGCAAAGATGTTGACGATGAAGATGAAAAATTGTATCCTGCATCATACTATCTGTTTTTACACAAATTAGGCAATACTGTATGCGATGGTGAAAAAGAAGAAAAAGATGACTGGTCAATAGCACTGAAAGAAATTTCAGGGGTTCTCACTAGCCTCACAAGAGAAAACATTGGTTCGATTATAGCTGGAGAAAACTCTGTATATAATACTCCATCTAGTTTGGCTGTTGAAGCAATAAAACTTGAAGATGAAGAGAAGGAACAAAGAGCAGAAAAACCACGGATTAAAGGTGAATATACTTTTTTCAAAGAGTCTTTTCTTAAACTTTTTGGCATGTTTAAAGATTTCAATTTTATTGATATTGGGGGTGAGAAATATACCGTTCGATTTGACAGAAAAGAGGGTGAAAAGGATGAAAACGTTTCAACGCTTTCATATGGAACAAGACGAACATTTAAGTTATTAAGTCAAATATGCCTTAATAAAGCCCCTCTTGTTTCGATAGAAGAATTAGAGACCGGGCTTCACCCTGCGCTCTATAACAAATTAATGAAAGCGTTCTTTGCCTGTCTAGATGAACAAGCATACAATGACAGAAATGATTATAATATCATATCATGTGATAAACGCCCTAAAGGATTGAGAAAGAATGACCCTCGTTTAATAATTTCAAGTCATGCACCCACATTAGTAAATGAATTAGACGGTCATTTTAAGTCTGTTTATATTGGCTCCATAAAGGATAAAGGAGTTACTTTTAGGGTTTTAAATGATCGCGGAGTGGCTGAATTAACCAAATACATTGAGCAGTATAACGGAAATCTTGGATTGGGCGACTTCATCTTTACGTTCTTCTATAATTCAGTATCAAAAGACCTCGCGGAACGGAAATGGTTGTAAAATGTCATCCAAGAATGAATCAGTAGTTGCGTATATTGTTAATACTCCTTTATGCTGTTCTTGGGTTGATGCTGACCCTAATAGCGATGGTACACAATTGAATAACCTGCTGAATGTTTTCGAAGAAGAGACTCTTAAGCCATTAGTTATTAATGCTTGCATGCCTGAAGTAAACGAAAAATTGGCGAGCAATCCCGTGATTGCCGAGTTAAACCGCATGGCTAACGCTGGTTCGCTTATTGCAGTCAAGATATGTTCATATGAGCGAAAAAATAAACCTACCGTATATGAATGGGTTAAGTATTACATAAAACAAAAATTCAAAAAAAATGTAACGATTATTGATCACTGCAACAAAGCGGAATCGAATATTAAAAAACAATACAATAACCAGGATATAACTCAAATTTTTAATGGTCCTGTTGGTGTGGTTGGCGATGTTAAGGGGTCTGTCTATATTGAGAAGAGCAGAAAATGTTATCGAGATAGCGGTTAGAGTTCCCGATTTTTTTTGACAAAGTAAAAGTCAAAACGGTTATTGAACAAACTCTTGCATATGCAAATTGTGCCGTTGGAGAAATCCTCAATGAAGTCAAAGTGCAGGTTATAAGCGAAACAGTGCCCCTTCAACAAGCGGTTAGTGAAGGCGGAATCAAACAAGATTTATGCTAAAGACGTAGTTAGTTGGGTACATAAACTTGCTTCAATAGCTAGATTTGGCATTACTTTATGAGGGTTTATAAAACAGTTCTTTTATTAGTTAAGTGAGAGAGGTCGTGCAAATGGAAAAGAAGAATTACACCTGTGAAAGAAAAAAAATGGTTTTTAATGGATCTGTGGGTGTTGTAGCCGATGTCGTTGAAGGCGATTTAACTATCACATATTCGAATCCTGCACAGAACGAAGGCCAAAGTAACGGAACAAATAAAAGCTCAGAGAGTGAAACAGGTCACGCAAACTCAACGGTTAACGAGACGGCACGTAATGAGACAGACAGTGATGCACCACAAACAGAGAATAAACAATGCTTATTCACTTCAGAAATACAAAATTATGTTCTTAAACAATTGGATGATGCCAAATTTAGTGATCCTGCTAACCCTTTTGTACAACTGAGTGGAGGTAAAACCGATGCTCAGGTTTTCTTAATTGACATTGTTAGTCGCAGTAGTAATCTAACTGGTTTGCATATTATAAAACTAACGGAACACAACGTCAAACAAACAAATTCAACAGAAGATAGCGTAAAGAGTCAAAACGTGTTTAGACATTGCAACGACGAATTTAAAGAGCATCTTGTTGATTCAGACATTTATCATCATGAAAATGTGCAAATAATCCGCTGTGACCACGCCTTACTAGATCGTCATTGGTCGAAAAATTTATGTGATACACAACTACAACTGAATAAAAAAGCTAAATACGTTAGTATGATTTCTGAGGACTTGTTAACAAAATGGAACAAAGACTGCAAAGTCGATACTGATGTCCAATCTTTTTTCACTACATTATTAAAAGAGTACGTAGCGCGTGGCAGCAAATTTAACAAACTTATTAAACTACTACTTGTGAACCCTGAAAGAAAAGCCATAAAATTTCCTTTTTCTAGACAGCTTTATCCAAACCCTTATTATTACATAACACACACCGATGAATTAATAGCACTGATAAACTTGCATTGGCAACCAAAATTTATCTCAGGAAAAATTCACGGAGACCTTCACGCTCAGAACATAATATGCGATTCGCATGAAGCGTCTTACAAATATGCACTAATTGATTATACATATTATACTTCAGACTCATTCGTTTTATGTGATCATGCCATGCTTGAAGTCGACAACTATTGGCGCATTCTTAAAAATAAAACACAAGAGGACTGGAAGCAACAATCGACCCTGATAAACGCGAGAATTAATGATACGGTAACGTCTAGTAATGGTAACTACCATGGCACACTATTTACCTACGACCAAGAGTTATTACAGTTCAGAAATGCGGTTTGCACAGGTATTACTAGCTGGCAACTGGCGAGATATAGTCGCAATTTCAACAATATCGAAATACAGTTCGCCTGTGCACGGATAGTTGCAGGAATTAGAGCGTTTTCTTTCTTAAGCCGGATAAGGAAGAAACAAAATAATGTTATAACTGAAAAAGACCCTTTTGAAAATTTTGAAGAGTGCGTGCTACTGTTTTATTATACAACTATTTGCCTAGACAACTTGTTTCAAAATATTGTAAGTGATATTTACGAAAAATGGGAATGTGATGAGCATGCTTCATTAAATGCGGCTTATATAAAAACCTCAGACAATATTCGGAAATTGGTATGGCAGTGTAAAAGAAAATAACTGACTGTCTTATCCCGAAATAATTTCCCCCCCCAATTAAGTTAACTTACGACTCAATACTTCACCAATCAAACTGCCTAGACGCTATACCCATCCACACCTCAAACCACACCCAACTAACAAACACCATATTAGGCGACACAGCAACATCCAAATCAAAAACACCATAAAGCCTATCATTACACCAACAAACAAACACATCCAAACAACCAAACCGCCACTATGCTCATCATACGAACCATGAAAACACTCCAACTTACCATCAGTCTGCCGAGTGATTAACCCTACACAAAATATGCACAATACCCTTCTGACGCAAAAACAACTCATACTCATG
>WRNB01000103.1 GCA_009776805.1 Candidatus Bathycorpusculum grumuli
AGTTTTGTTGATTATCTGCTGAATCCAATATGTGACCAATGCCATCAAGTTCTACACTTCGATGATACGGTATTGCTATTGATGCAACTGCGCCATTTTGGCGTGTGCCTACTGTGCCAAATTTGTGGTTGTGTTGGCCAGTTACTATGGCTATTGAGGCGTAAGCTCTAAAGCCTGTGCGGAAATTATTTGTGGGTTGTCCGGGTAGGTTTGTTATAGTTATGCTAATGCTGCGTCCACCGCCGTCAATAGGTGTGCATATGACTACGGGGTTGTATCCTGTTGGGAAAGGTGTAGTGAAAGTAACGTCTATGTAGTCTGTTGGGTGATTAGATGGAATGGCTATGTGTCCCTTCTGAATACCAGTGATGTTGTCAGCGTGTAGATTTTCCGCGTACAAGGTTCCATGAGCAGTAATATTACCAGCTTCTAAATGGCCCCACTTATAAGCTCCACTATTGGGGTACCCAAGACTGTAACCCGGTAATCCAAGAGGTGGATCATGTATTGTTGGCTCATTATTTGTTACTATTAGTAGAGTTGAAGCTGCTTCGTTACCGCCTTGTTTATTTATTAGGTTGTAGTCGCCACCTTCTGCGAGCAAAATAAATGGTGCGCCACCTTCACGTGGTCCCCAACCAATATTCCAACCAGTTTTAAAATCACCCGGTGTAGCTGGATAATTAGTACTGCCAATTCTATTTACGCCATTACCATGTAGTGTAATAATGCCTTCGTGACTATTGAGTGGGCCTCGTACAATAAAGTCACCTCGTACAAAGAAATGTTTAGTAACCCCAAGAGCTGGAGAACCCTTTTCCTCAGGATCAGAGTTACTAAGTATTACAATGTTATGAAGATTATTCCACCAGCTTCCCTCGGGGGTAGAAGGCTTATTGTTAAACAATCTTATTCCAATGTTCTTGAGTACGTCTGCACCTGGCGGGTACTGAGTAGCTACGCCCCCAATTTTATCACCGCCATAAAGCCAATCGCGAACAGACCATGACCACAAACCCTGATCAGGTTGACTATTTGCATCACTTTGGTAATTATACAACTTTAAATAAGCACTGCGAACAGTTATAGGTTGGTCTATTTCGTTGCCATTCCAATCACAATTGCAACCTCCACCACCGCTATTTCCACCACTGCTAGTGTAGACAATAAAGTTTGTTGCTAAATCAACACCAACATCGTGATACATCCAATTTGAACCTTCCATACGTACAAGAATATATCCGTTGGCGTTGCCTACGTTTAATTCTATAACTGGGTCACCAGATGGTCGGGCTATGGCGACAAAATATTTAGTGCCATTAACGGGTGTAAATGTGCCATCAAAGACAAAATCTATCCAAGTTAAGGCACCATTTGGGATAGTTGAGCTTGATATTGGTGTGGAAGTGGCTAGTAATGTTGCGGGTAGGTTTGAGCCAGAAATACTGTAGATTTCAGCTTGTACATTAGCTGGTGTGCCTGCGGTGTATAGTCGTAGTTTGAAGCTTACTTTTTGTAGGGGGTTTCCGTTTCCTGTGAATGTTACTGCAAAACGTGGGCGTGTGGAGTTGATGTGTGCTGTGCCTGATGCGGTGGTCCATTGGTCGGTGGTTATTAGTGACATTTTATGTTCTCCTGTTTGTTTTTGTGTTTATTTGAAAGTTTTTATGTTCTATAATATTTGGACTATTGTGGTTTATGTTTGAAGTTGTGTTTTGTGTTGTATTTATTATCATAATTAAGCATTCCTTCTTTAGATTAGTTATATATCAGGTATACACGCATAAAAACGTATTGATATATGCGTAACGTTTAAATGCAAAACCATAATCAGATTACCGCTCAAAAAATTTTTAGAACTATACGCAATAATATAAAACACAAAAAATGTTAGCATTTAACACTACAGCAATCAAAGCAATGGCTAAGTAGAGACATGAGCTGTACTGTGACATAGGATCAGCTAATAAATAACATGAACTATTTACCACAAAATTTATGGTATTCCACTGTTAACTTGACCAAGTTATTTTTGAACTAATCCTAAGCCTGTATTGTTTTTTCTTTTGCTAGTTTTAATTCTTTTTTAAATATGAAAAGTAAAACAGCCACAACAACGCCCACAACCACAATCACAATACCAACACAAATAAAGACAATATCCCTCAAACTAAAACCATCCACCATAGACGACCCTTCACCATTGCCATCAGAACCATTGTCATTACCGTTAGACGAACCACCGTTACCATTAGAGAACCCCCCATCATTGTTGCTAGACGAGTCATCATTGTCATTGAGGTACACATCATTATCTTTATTTGTCGCTGTGTTGTCAGAGATCACACCACCTTGTCTGTTAAACACGTAATTATTGTGTACATACACACCACCGCCCAAAATAGCTGTATTACCTGTAATTTTACCGCCCGACATAGTAAAAACTTCACCACCATGATATACTCCACCACCATTCTCAGCAGAGTTGTTATAAATCGTACCCCCCGACATCACAAAAAGACTTGCACCTGAATTAAATATGCCGCCCCCCTGCTTGAAAGCTTTATTACCCAAAATCTCGCCACCAGACATAGTGTACTCACTAAAAATATTTATGTACACACCGCCGCCGCTATTTGCTGTGTTGCTAGAAATTATGCCGCCCGACATAGTAAAGCTGCCATAATAACCGTTGCTCACACCACCACCACAACTACCAGCGGTGTTGCCTGAAATTTCACCCCCCGTCATCTTAAAAGTACCCCCATTATATACGCCACCAGCATCTTTCCACGCACTGTTACCAGTAATTTTGCCCCCAGACATAATAAATGTACCAACATTAGCTACCCCTCCACCAGTAAATGGGTCATTAACTGTATTACCTGAAATTTCGCCACTACACAAATAAAGCACACCGCCATCACCCATAGAAAGAACATGTATTCCATGCCCAGATACACCATTTTTGTGAGTTACGATAATGCCGTCAATCCGTAGCACCCCACTACCCCCAACAAGAATAGTAGCAATGTCAACTGCACCGATTAGCTTATAAAATCCATCAGCCCTATTGCTTGTTAATGTGATGTCCTTGTTAGCAGGAATAATAAGTGTAGCAACAGCGTAATTATATGTATGGTTACCTTCGTCATAGGTGGTTAGTGTGATGTCGTTGTCTAGCGCGATGGTAGTGGGTCTGCCGTCTGGTGCGTTATTGACAGCGTTTTTAAGTTCAGTTTCATTTTTAACATGAACAGCATTCTCCAAAGAAGCACCACTAGAACTATTCATGAATACGCAAACAAATAGCGAAGAAACTAACACTACGATTAACAAAGAAGTCAATAGCAAAGATTTGCGCAAAACACGACATTTAGTATCCATATCCATACAATCACCGAGTATACATATATAATAAAAAAGAAAGGGTTATATCTAAGTATCTTAAGGCTGTTTTTTAATGGCGTTTTCTGTGTTGAGCTGGTTTTTTAGTGTGGCATTTTCTGTTTTTAGCTCAGTATTTTCAGCTGCGAGCATGGTAATTAGTCGGCTCATGGTTTCCTGCATATCACGGTAGCGTACATTAAGGGTTGCAAGCTCAACTTGTATCTGTGGTGAAGGCTCAAAGCGTGGCTGTTGTTGGTTTACTTGTTGTTCAGTCATTGTATTTTCACCTCACGAATAAGTACAATCATATCATTCAGAGGGTCAATGGCGAGCACTCGCCAACCCTCCGGAATGGGAAGGCTGGCGATGTACTGTTTTACTAAAGCACTCAAGTTTACTGAGTGGGTTTCACAAATAGTGGGTTTAGTTTCTATGGATTGTTGGTGTTGTGTCGCCATTTTTTTCGCTTCCAAAGTTTTAAATAGCTATCCAATTGACCAATATGGCAATGGGCGTGTTGACAGTGTTTATGGTGTATAGTTCGGTGACTGGTGCTGTTTGTTGTTGTGTGGTCATGGTTGCGCCGATGCTGTGTGGACTACCGCCTTGGGTGTACATAACTGTTTCACGCATATAATCAGGTATTTGGCTAAAGTTGTGCGTGTGTTCTGCATCAGCATCTTGTGGTGTGGTACCGCTACCACTTGTGGTTGTTGCAAAAGTGTGAGCGTGAGATGTCTCATTATCGGTATATCCGTCGTGGTTGTGGCTGCCTGAGTCGCTGGTTGTTGTTGAGTATGTGTGAGCGTGGCTGGTTTCGTTGTCAGTGTTACCGCCGTGGTTGTGGCTGCCTGAGTCGCTGGTTGTTGTTGAGTATGTGTGAGCGTGGCTGGTTTCGTTGTCAGTGTTACCACCATGATTATGACTTCCGCCATTGTTGGTGCTTGCTGCCGCAACCCACGATGAGTAAGTGTGAGCATGAGGTGTTCCGCCTGCGGTTACAGTGCTTGTGTTATAGTTACCTACGTTTCCATTTGTTATGCCATGAGAGTGGTCTCCTTGATTGGGAATCCCGTGTCGGTGACTTGTAACTCCTGTGGTGCCTACTGCGTAGTGGTTGTGAACTGCTTGATTCGGAATACCATGCCGATGTGTTGTAGTGCCAGATGTTCCAACTGCGTAGTGATTATGGTTTGCTTGTGTTGGGATACCGTGTCGGTGACTTGTAGTGCCCGTAGTACCAACAGCGTAGTGATGGTGTTTACCACTTTTACTTATAGTGATGGGGTTTGTAGTCGTGTTGTAAACTTGCCCAATTTTGTGTTGGTGCGAGCTGACAAGGAAGGTTTTAACTGTGAAACCGGCATTACTGCTTGATGTAACAACTGCGGTTATAGAACGCCCAGAAATATCATATGCTGTACACACGATTGTCGGAGTGTACCCCGAAGGAAAAGTTCCCGCTGAAAAACCAACTGTAGCATCGCCATTACCATCAGTTGTCACGGAACCCTTTTGCACTCCTCCACTTCCACCGCCGACTGGATGCCAAATTGGTGCTGACCCTGCTCCAGTACTTGTTAACACTTCGCCACTATTACCTGGATTACCATTATCATCCAATAATGCGCTTGCGATTTTTATTCCGCTTTTACCGGACAATTTTTCCAACTCACCAGTATATACCTTACCCACTCGAATAGGTACGAAATCAGTTGTTGAACCGAATTTTAAGAAGTCTATTTCATGATGATCTGTTTCACTAGTGTAAATTGTGGGGTTCTGTTGAATGTTGTTCCATTGTCGATATGGTCCAGCGTGGAGTACAATTGCACCTTCAATGCAGTTTATCATACCGTTAATAAAAAGATCTTTTCGTATAACAAAATGGTGCGAACAAACTATGCCAGGGTTTGGACCTGTACCTTGTGGCATGTTAAAGTTAACTTGAAACAGACTTGCTGTTAAGATTACGTTTTGACCATCTAATGTGGTGCTTTTAAATTTGATGGCGGCACTTTTAGGGTTATCGAAATCCAAGCTCGAACCATGATACTGCCGCATAAAAGGGATGATATCGTCATCCCAGTCGGTAAATTCCCAAGGTTTACTAAGAATTTCAATAAATTGCATTGGGTCTGATGGTGCGGTCGCGACTGCATCAAGATACATGTTACCTTTCAAATGTATAAAGGGCACATTGTACCAATCAGGAGCAGCCGCACCACCGGTTAGAGTACCGGTGATTTGCACATCACCGTCAAGTTTTACTTTCTTCCCAGCCCAAGATTTAATAGTCAAATCCGTATTAGACAAACTTTTAATATAATCCACCTTTAGCTCTGAGGGTACTTCTAGGTCGCCGATGTGTCCGTAGCTGGCGAATATTTCGTCAAAGGGCCAAGTTGCTGTGCCAAGGTTCACATTACCTGAAGCACCTGCATTAGGCGGCACATAAGGCGACGATTTTTCAAGCCGCAAAATACTTTTAGCTGTGCGCATATAGCCTTGTGTAAATAGATTTTTGCGTACAAGTAAGCTATCGTTTATGCCAATGGCAGGTACAGTAGTGTTGGTATCGTCTTTGAAAGAGATGCCGTATATGTCGGTTGAGTGTTGGGGTGAATTTATGTTGGTGAATCTTAGGTATGCGTTATAGTTTGATGGGTTTAGGGGTGCAGATGTCATCCAACTATTAACTGCAGGTTGATCTGCAAGGTATGGAAATTGGCATTTAATCTCTAAAGGATTATTAATTGTACCGCCATCAAAATTGCCGTCACCACCTCCGCTGGTTGTTGAGCCGATGACGGAAAAGTACAGATTATTGTTTGAGTTGTTTGTCCATGCATTATTTCGGAAGCGAACTGAATTTAGTGCAGTGTTCACGGCCGAGTAGTATGTCCACATATAATTGGTTGAGCTGAGAGCACCTGAAGTTGCGACTACACACACGTAATAGTTTGTGCCCTGTTGAACTTGAAAAGTACCATCAAATGTAAAGGGAATCTCTAAATTACCTGAATTAGTCATAGCTAAAATTTCGTTCCAAGTTACAGGTGCAGAAATTGCAAGCGGACTACCTGTGGGTAAATTAGGAGAAGCACCAGAAGCAGCATAAATACGAGCCTCAAAAGCAGCAGTTAATGACACATTAGTTTGCGAAATCATCCTAAACATTGCTGAAGTAACATATGCAGAAACAGATGCAGTAAAACCTTGACCGTTAGCAGAATAATAGTTTGGATCCGCAGGATTAGATGAATAAATCGCTATTGCATTAGGTGAATACGCTGCACTTGCCGCAATAAGTACACTTGCCCTCGAACCACCACCGCTACTGTTGTTGTTTTTGTTATTGTTATCTGAAGTAGTATCGTTTTGAGGTACCTCACGGGGTGTAGTAGTTTCTTCAGGAAGTACCACAACAGTCTTTGCCACTATAACGTTCCTCCTGTTAAAATTGATGCAGAATTAAAGTTAGTGATTGTTTGTTTATGTTCCAAGTTGTAACGATATAGAGTTTGGTTACAACAAGGAATATCTGTACTTGAGTGTATAATTTTAATACTGTTAAGATAAATCATGATAAGATCACAATTTATAATATGATTGGCTACATAAAAACGTATCTCAGAATCAACACATATAAATACAACAATTGTATAGAACAGTGCCAAAAACGGAAACCCCCTTGTTTACAAACACTAACAACCATCATTAAAAACACAAAAAATAACATAACTAAGGTCTATTATTTCTTAACACATATTTTTATAGTGCCAAAAACATAGTAATTACCTGACTTTTTAACCTTTTTTATACACTATGTTTTATCTGTTTTTTAATGTTACTTTTCCATACCTACTCACAAAACTACACAAACTTTTTAAAC
>WRNB01000104.1 GCA_009776805.1 Candidatus Bathycorpusculum grumuli
ACATTGCCAAAGTGAACATAGAGATAGATAAAATCAGCATCTTCTTCAGCAGGTTTAGCTATAATGTCTGCCCAGTCCTTGTCATAGTTAGCACCTTTTTTGTCTTTGCTCTGGAACGAATCCTTGTTATAAATGTCTATTACGTTTTTGCTGTTAGAGTTGAAAATACCTATCGAGTGAATGTTGCCGTTTTTCACAACAGGCATGAAGCCATCAAAAGCAACAGCACCATAACTCGCTTTGCCGTCGTAAATGTTGTTAAAGGTGAGTTCAAGCTTACCGTTAACAATAGCTGCATTACCTGTACCAACTTGTTCAACATTGTTACCCACTACTAGAGCAAGGTCAACACCGCCATCTTTTAAAAGTTCTTCTCTTGGTAATTTTGCGTATGTAAAGTGATTGCTGTTTGCAACTACATTAATGCCCTTTGGATTATTCTTTGAGTCAAATGTTAAATCTTTTTTGTATTCGCTGTTTGTTGCGGTTACGGAGCTGTAACTTTGTGAAATGTACTGTGTCCATTCTTCATATGGAGTAACTACGCGTTGCAAAACCTCTTTTATGGTTTTTGTGATAGTCTTCAAAGTGGCACTTGTAGAAACTGTCAGTGAGCCTATTGCTGTATTTTTGATGGCTATTTCTTTGTAGATTGGAACCAATTGAGGCTGACAATACTGAAAATCATGACCATCTTCATTGTCGGTATACACTTTGTCGAATTCACATACCATGTAAGCAACATCAACTATTTTGTTGTATTTACTATCATAAGTACCGCTTTTACCAGCTTCGTATGCAGCAGTTATACAATCTATTTCGTCAGCAATTAAATAAGTCTCGTCCAGTGAATAAACATTAACAGCACCAAGTAGTGCCCATACGACTGTCTGTGTAACAATTCTGTTTTCATTCAAATCNCCAACTTCGTCTTCAATGTAATTAAAGGCATCAATAAACTCCTGAAGAGTTGCTGCTTCGCTCTCGTGATAGATAACCCATTCATTTGCATTTTTATAGCCTGCATACTGAACTACGTAAAACTCACAATCACGGTAGCCTACAAATTGTTCGGACCCACCATTAGCACAATAAGAATGATACACTTGAGTTGTGTGTGTATTGGTAACACCGATATAGAAAATATCACCATTTTGGTTAAGTCCGTGATAGTTTATAGTATTTATTCTGTAAACTTCATTATTTCGATTAGCATCATAGCCGTTGACGATTGTATATTTTGCGTCATAGTCAAAAACTATTCTGCCAGTTGCATCAAGAGTAAAGTATATCTCTTTAGCAGTTACACCACCGAAAATACGTTCAGCCTCAGTTCCAGAGTTGTATTTTTCAACTATTACATAGTTGCCTGCAAAAGTGGTAACGCCGCGTGTTGTGTCAGAAGCTACAATTTCACCAGCAACATCGATAAAAGCTTCGTCTCCAAAGGAAACTGTGCAAATAGGGTCGTTAAACTTTTTCCCTGTAACATCTAACGGATAGATTTCAAAGTAAATATCTTTAAGAATTTCATCCAGTGCCTCTTTGGTGTAGCCGTTGTTTTCACCCCATTTGTACACAAGCTGACCATTTATCTCTTTTTTAAAGGTGAGTTCAGGCTTCTGATATGGGTCTTTGTTCACGAATGTAACGGTTTTTGTCTCGCCTGCTACAACATTGACTGTTACGCCAGTGTCATATTCAGTTTTTTCGTTGTTAATACGTACATCTACTAGTTTAAAGCCTTCAATATCGTCCTCAACAATTATGTAACTACCTTCGTTGACTAGGTTTTCACCAATTGTAAAGCCGTCATTAAAATGAACTAAATCGTTATCACCTGACACTTGTTCACCGTTAGCGTTGAGCCATTCTTTCTCGATTATAATTTTAGCCTTTTGTTTTTGGTTTTCAAATAGAACAGCAGCTTTATCGCCTGGTTTCACAGTTAGAACCACACCGTCAGTGATTTTCGCGCCAGTGCCATACAATATATGTGCGTCTTTGAAAGCATAACCATTGGGCAGTTTAGTTTCAGTGATTTGTAAGGTCTTACCCTTTGCTGCAGTTGAAAAGTCTGTAATTTTGATTTCACTAAAGTCATCTTCATTGAGACCGAGTTTTAAACCGTTAGAAAAAGCAATCTCGTTGTTAAGAGCAATGTTTTCATATGGTTTCCATACTAGGCAGCCGTCTTCGTTAAACCAAGCTTTTGAGAGTAAAATCCATGCGGACTTGTAGTTACCATCGATGAAGACCATGTTAATGTTCTTCAAGTCTTCTTTGCCATTTTTACCGTTGTTAGGATTGATGAACTGGATTTGTTTTGGAATAGCGTAGGCATGAATAGCCACACCATCAACAGTATCAATGACCTTTCCTGTTGAACGTGAGATTTTGTATGCCCAGTAATTGTTAGAGTTTTTTGCTGTTAGTACAAAACCAGGATCGCCTTTTGTAAATTCAATTTGGTTAGCGGTTGCTTTTTTATCTACGTTAGGGAGCGTGTAGGTATATCCATCTTTAAGTAAGTCAAATACCCAATCCTCGACTAACAAAACACCGTCGTCTTTTTGTTTGTCATCCCAGTAGAAATATAATCCAGGATAGTCCGCACTGTGTGCATTAGATGAGATTTTATCGCCTGCAGCATTGCCACGATCCCAAAGAATGGGTGTAGGCGTTCCTTTGTTGGCGCTTTTGCTATATTCCGCTTTCCATGCCGGATTACCCGATACTGGTGCGGAGGCCGCGTTTGCTTGTAGGGGCAGTGTTGCAAAACAACCTACAACAAGTGCTAATAATAGTGTTATCGCCGTTATATTTTTTATTATTTTGTTCATGTTTTTTCCTTCTATTTTAATAGAACAGTATACATCGTCACATATATATTATGTATTGCAGTTTTTGTAATAATACAGTTTAAGAGTAAAATCTCGTGTATACGTATACAACACAACTACAACAATCACATATGAAACACAGACCACAAAAAGTTCTTTCACAAACACCACCAAACCAACAACACACCAAACAACCAAAAAAACAATAAAAAACATTATAAAAACAACATGTTAGTAAAAAAATAAACACAATATGTACACCAACTTTATGAAGCAATTAATATTAAGAACAGTTTCTTAAGTAGTTACATGAATTTTTACATTAAATATCACCTATAGTTAAGTTGGATTAATTCTTTCGGTGGGTTTGGTTGTAAACACAGTGTATTCTTCGTCTGTTGATAGAAAGTTAATTGGTAAATGTATGTCGCCTGCGGTTATTTGTCCTTGGCCTTGTCCTAATTCAAGTAGGGTTTCCATTTCGGTGTTTGATAAGCCTAGGGTTTGTCCTGTGAATCGTATGGCAGATTCATCTTGTCGGAGTAATATTTTGGTTGCGCAGTTTTCGATAACTGCTCTGCCTGAGGGGTTTTCTACAATGTCTGCGAGTCGTTGGGAGTTTAGTAGTAATGTTATGTTGCGTTTGCGGCCTCGTCGTGAAACGCCTTCAAGGAAACTTGCTGAGGCTGGTAGTGAAGTGTAGAGCCAGAGTTCGTCGATTAGTACTAGTTTTGGTATGTGGAGGGGTAAGAATTTTGTGTTGTCTAGCATTTGCCAGATTTTGCTGAAAATTAGAATGTTTGCGGCTTGGAATGTTAGGCTTCTTTTTTGTGTTATTGTTAGTTGGCGGTGTAGTGCGTTTAGGTTAAAGATCATGTGGTTGGAGAAATTGTGTGGTTGTCCCATTGTTAGAAAATTGTCGGGTCCGGTTACAAGTGGTGTAAGGTGTTCTTTGAGGTGGGTTGGGCTGTTTTGGTAAACTTCTATTAGGTCGTGGCTGTTTCCTATGATTGTGCGTAGTTCTTGATATTCGTGGTTGTTTGTTATGCCTGTTATGTCGGAGAGTATGCCTGTGGCAGTGTCTTTGTTGTCAGAAAAAATTTGAACGGGGTCAAGTCCTAGTTGGTGGTTTGTTGTAACGTTTAGCACGTCAGCTCCGTATAGGTGTCCAATATTGCTGTATTCGTTTTCAGGGTCAATTATAAAGTAGGCAAGGTTTTTGTGTTTTTGCAGTAGTCGTGCTAAAATGATTTTTGAGGTGAAACTTTTGCCAGCCCCACTTTTGCCCATAACAAGAATGTTTTGGTTCATGCGTAAATGTGGATCAAACATTACAGGTGCGCCAGTTAAACGGTTTAAACCAAGAAACAAGCCGCCTGGAGACTCAATAAGGTCAGCAGAGACAAACGGAAAAAATGCTCCAGCAGTTGTGGTATCAACAATTAATTTTTTACCGATAACGCCAGTAGAGAGTTCAAGTTGAAGGCGAGCAGGAATATCAAGGCGAATAAAACGTGCTTGAAGAGTATCTTTGAGTTTTTTTGTTTTTACTTGCAACTCCTTCAAAGTGTCTGCTTGTATTGTTAAATTAATTTTTATTTCAAACAGGCGAGTACCACCAGTTATAAGAGCTTGATAAGTAGCCTGAGCCATGTTATGTTTTAATTTTACTTCATCCTTAGTTATACGACCCTTAGATTGATCAGCTAAAATAATGCTTTTTAATAAACGCAAATATTTACCCATACGTGAAGACGCAACATCAGGCTCCAAAGGTTTAAGACAAATCAAAACTTTCTCACATAACCCATAAAGTTCACTGATAAAACCAGATAAAAGAGTACCAGATAATTGAGTAACAGTAAAAGAACGCTGAAACTTGCCCTCTTCAAGTATTAAATATTTAGAAAAAACTTTGGCAATTTTTGGTTGAACAATTTCAGTTAAAGGCTGCTGTTTAAACCCACATTGTTCAATTACCCAGTCTAATGGCTCAGGGGTTTCAATAAAAAATCTATAGTAAGTTGTAACAAGTTCTTGGTCTTTGATGTTAAGGGTTTTTTGGGTTTTAACAGCTGACAGCAAAGTTTGACCAGACGGTAAACTATTCAAAAGACGTTGAAACCGTCCCAAAGCCTCCAAACGCTTCACTTTAGACAACATAACAAAATTCACAGGAAACACTTCATAACAACACATCAAACACTTAATTTTAGGTTTAAATTTAGATTTTAGATCTAGTTTCTGCATTTTCTTTTTCCACTTCCACTTTTTTTTCATTTACTGGATTAACATTTATCGTAATTTTTTGAACTGACTCAGCAACATCATCAGAAGCTATAACAATTTGAAACTGTCCCAAACGATCAGGAACAAAATAGGTAGAAAAAAAACCCTCCTCATCAGTTACACCTTTAAAATGAACCTGATTATCTACACTAACATTAAAAATTTTATCTGAAAGAACTTTTCCAGTCACCAAATTCTTCAAAACCCCAGCAACACGAATAGGTACACCTAAAGACGCAGAAAGCAACACACCAACCGAAGATGAATTCCCCACCACATTAGAAGAATTAACAAAAATATATTTAGACACCAAAAAACGCCTCTTAAACAAATACAAAAAATGAACTTCAACCGATAAAGTTCGAACTTTCCACAAAGCCACAGCAGCACCCACAAAAAACACAAACCCACCAAACACAATTTTTAACATTAAATCATTAAAAACAAGAGAAGTAATATATGCTAAAAATCCAAAAACTAAAAAGAACCCCATCTGACGAATTGAAAAACGACCCATAGGAGTATCTAATATTGCTTCATTAAAAAAACCAACATCCTCAAACCATAAAGACTGCACCAACTCAGACACAAAAATCAACCCCCAAACATAACAAAACACAACAAGAATAACTATTATAAAACAACTCACTAAAACTACTACATGTCAATAAATCTTTTAATAGCATATACATCACTCTTTTAATTACTAGAATTTAAAAACCAGAATTTTACAAATTACCACTCAACAAACAATAATAACAATTTTTATTCATATCATTTTTTCCCGAAATAATTTCCACAATCCGCAATTCAGACTGCGCAACAACCACGACATTTTCCTTCAAACACACAAATACAGACATACACAAGTACACAAATACGGCGTATAGACAACTTACGAAAACCTACATTTTCCCAAAAATTACATATTAAAAGTCGTACAATTATGTTGCTTGTTTTTCTGAAATGGGTTTTTCAGAGGTTGCTTATAGTGTTTAACATGTTGCTTTTAGCGTTTTTGTGCAATCTGAATTTTCAATTTTTTACTATAATTGATGATGTGTGAGTGTTCACGTTTAGAGAGGGTTGTAACGTAATATTTTTCATGAGTGATACGTAGAATGTAAATTATGGTAAAATGTAAGAATTATCTTCCAGAAAGAAACGTTAAAAACAGTAAAATTGCGAAAAAATAGTTTTACCTCTCTAAATATAAAAATTCTTAAATTTTATTTTATTGTAAAACATAAGTTTGATCTCATAATTAATTTACTTTTTAGTAAAAATATGTATTGGCAACCTCCGAAAACTCACTTTTTACAGTTTCAACCATTAAAAACAAAAAAACCACTTACAAAACAAAAAAAAACCTAATCCAAAAAAAACAAAACACCAAAAACCACCAAAAACAAACCCACCAACCCACCAACCCACCAACCCACCAACCCACCAACCCACCAACCCTTCAAACACAACTAACCAACAAAAAACACAAACCACCACAAACTATACACCAAAATCATACAAACAACCTCACAACAAACACAACCAAACCCATAAACCCAACAAAAAACACCAACCACAAACCTAACCACATAACCAAAAATACGCTCAATCCTAGCACGCACACGCGAAATAAACCAATTACCAACCCTCTCCCCCACAGAAAAAGGCCTATCACGAAAAACCCTAAAACAAACATAAACCCAAACTCCAAAAAACAACCACAAAACCTCCTCCCCATAAACACCAACACACCCACAACCCACCCAAACATCCTCACCCTTACCATCAATCAAACCAACAAACACCAAACCATCATAAACCAAAACGTCAATCACACTAAACACCACAATAAACTTACTATCACTATCACATTACACATGATTTTTATAACCAAAAAAAAATTCATCACCCTTCTTAGTCCTTAACCTGACCCACAATACAAACACTGACTATTTAACACAACCAACAAAAACACCAAAACCACTAAACCAACCACACAACAAACAACAAAAACCACACA
>WRNB01000105.1 GCA_009776805.1 Candidatus Bathycorpusculum grumuli
TATTGCAATGTATGCATTTTGTTGTTGTTTTTATTGTGTTCGCTGTCCTTGTGAATATAGTGTGGTGTCTTGCTTATAAACTATTTTGACGCATGACCTAAGAATTATGGCCTATGTTTGAACGTCACCAAAATTTTACAAAAACATCGCCATATAAAGAGGGAAGCTGTCAAAAGCCTCTGTTCCACCTACATTTTTTGTGGACAGCTTAATTCCGTGCTTGACGTTGTATTTTTCAAAAACAGCGTCCATTGATTTAGCCTTAGTATTATCCGCTGATTTGACCTCAACAGCCGTAGCCATCTTGTTTCTGCGAATAAAAAAGTCGATTTCCAGTTTGCCGTTCTGCTCAAAATAGTACAGTTTTTTGCCCGACTTTCTAAAAACATCCGCAATAATATTCTCGTAAATAGCTCCTTTGTATATACCGAGATTGCCGTCGATAATATCCTCCTGCGAGCCGTCCTCCAGCATTGCCATTAACAACCCGGTATCACACATATACACTTTAAACGCGTCGCTCTTAGCGTTACCCTCAAGCGGCAGCTGCGGAGTAGCGAGATTGTAGCAAAAGTTTATAACTCCAGCGTCGTATAGCCACATCAGGCTGCCGCCAAATTTACGGGCTGTCCCTCCGCGTTCCACAATGCTGTATTGAAATTTCTTATAATCCTTGGACAAATGCTTGGGTATAGACAGGAAGCAAGCTCTCGCTTTGGCTTTTTCAGAGTCTTTGGCATATTTGGCGATGTCGTCCTCGTAATCGGCGAGAATGCCGCGTTGAACCTTCAATACGTTGGCGAAGTTATGGGTGGTGACAAACTCGTTCACAGCGCGGGGCATACCGCCGACTACAATGTATTCCTTAAATAGTTCCATCATGCGCCCGTGCATGGCTGATGGCACTTTTTTCTTCTTCTCGAAATACTCCTTAATATCGGCAACGGAACCGGGCAAAACGCCGTTAGCCCACAAAAACTCCTCGAAATCAAGGGCGTGCATATCCAAATGCTCCACGTATCCAACAGGATACGATGGTACTTCTTTGTAGTTGATTCCAAGCAAAGAGCCGGATGCGATCACGTCAAACCGCCCGTCCTGCGTCAAAAACTTCAACGCGGTATGGGCGAGTGGGCAGTCCTGTATCTCGTCAAGGAACAGCAGAGTTTCTCCTGGGACAAGCTCCGCTCCGGGGACGCGTAGCGATATTTGTTTGATGATGGTTTTTGTGTCCAAATCCCCGTCAAAAATGGCTTTGTAAGCTGGATTTTGGACAAAGTTTATGGTTGTGGTATGTTTGTAATTTTCGCGGGCAAACAGTTCTATGATAAAGGTTTTTCCGACCTGCCTCGCGCCTTTTACAACTAAGCACTGTTTGTTAGCACGAGATTTCCACTGTAATAATTCGTCATATATTTTCCGTTTTAGCATTATGTTACCTCGCTTTCCATACTGACATTTATTATACAACAAATTTAAGGTTTTGTCAATACAAAATGCAGATTTTACCCGCGAATAATATTATGTTGTTGCAGATAACACCCGTGAATAATTCTGCTGTGTTGCAGATTTTTTTCAAATATTTTGTGCCTGCATTTTCAATTGCCTACATTTTGTGGACAGTTGACTGCCTCCTTCGATTAATCAAGTTTTTGTTGTGTTCCAATACTTTGTAGCACCTCTATAATCGGTTTGGTCTGTCAATACTTCAACAATATTAACAACGGAAAATATTATTCTTGTTTTTCTTCGTCTCAAGCGGTACGAATATGTTTGTTTTCAAATAGTTTGATATTTTTATCGTTCATGTGACTTATTCCTTTAAAGTGTGGCTAAATTCTTCACACGACAACACGTTTAACATTGTACCGCAAATTTTGAGAAACTTCAATGTTGATTTAGGTGTTATTGAAGAAAGATTTGAAGGGTGATATAATGAAAATTTACGGATACATCCGAGTTTTAAGCAAAGAGTAGAATGAGGATAGGCAAATTTTGGTAATGAAGAAGTTGCGGATACCACTGCAAAATATGTTTGTGGACAAGCAATTGGGTGCGATTTTTGATTGACCCGCATACAAAAAACTCTAGATACGTTGAAAGCGGGTGATACTGTCTGAAAACTAGGTTACAGAATTTTTGTTGTTGTAATCGATTTTAAAAGTTTGTGTTATTGTTGTTATTGGATATGGTAGTGGTTATGTGTGACATTATTTTGGACGGTTTGCGCATTGAATTATTGTTGTGTTTAAGGATTTTTTTATGGTGGATTTATCTTTTTGGTTATGGTGTGTTCTGACAGAGATAGGTATTTTTAGACATTAGTAAACCAAGTGGTGTATATCTAAAATAAATGCTCTCAACGTTTAAATCTTGCTTTTGTTTTATTTGTTATGATAAAAATGAAGGCAGTAATGTTTTTAGTCTTGGTGAGTATGTTGATGTGCCTTTCAGTTTTTGGTGTATTTACATCTGTTTCTGCTGAACCAATTGTGGGTGTTAAGGTTGGTGATTGGGTGGAGTATGATGTTTCTGTGTCTGGTACTGGTAGTATGCCGCCACATCGTGATGTGCAGTGGGCTCATATGGAAGTTGTGTCGGTTGATGGTGTGGCGTTTTCTGTGAATGTTACTGTTAGGTATGTTAATGAGTCGTGTGGTAGTTCGATTTGGCACTTTAATTTTACTGAAGGCAATGTTGGGGGTTGGCTTGTTATTCCGGCTAATCTGGGTGTTGGTGATACGTTTTTTGATGCTTATTCTGATCCTGTTGATGTGCTTATTCAAGGTGAAGAGAAATGTGAAGTGTTGGGTGCCGTTAGAACTGTGACGTATGGTAGTGATGTGTTACGTGAAATTAAAGAGTGGGATAAAAATACGGGGTTTTTTATTTATGCTGTGGAGAGTGCTAAAAATTTTACAGATGGTGAGGGTTGGTATTATGAAGATTTGACTGTTGTTATTCGAGCTACTGCTACGAATTTGTGGGATCGACAAATTTTTGGGGTGGGGCAGTCTGTTTTTGCTTTGTTTGTATCGGGTTTAGTATTTGTGTTTGTGGGTTTAGTTTCGGGTTTGATTATTTGGCAAAGGCAGATGTTGGCACGTTTTGGTTCACATTTTTCTTTATGGGTGAAGAGAGGATTTATTGTTGTTATTATTGTGGGTGTTGTGGTGTTTGCTGATTTGGTTGTTGCTCCGTTTTTTATGAATTTGGGTTTAGTACAGTCGGAAGTTAATATGATTATGCAGAGTATTTGGATGAGTTTGATTTTGGCAAGTATATGGTTTAGATGTGTTGATAATTATTTTGTGCATGGGTTTTTGATGTCTGTTGTGGTTGTTTGTACTTTGATTGGTTTTATTTCGGTTCTTTTGATGTGGTCTCCTTCAGATAGCGCTCATTTATCGTTTGTTTATTTTAATTCATCTATTAAAATTGTCAAGTTTGTTACGCATGGGGTGCTTTCTATTCCTGCTCTTGTGTTTGGTGGTTGGTTTGTTGCTCTTTGGCGTCCTAATGCAGTTGCTTTTCCGGAAAGGAGTAGGCGAATAGTAAAATGGTTGTTGATTATGTGGATATTGTCTTATTTAGCCGGTGTTATTGGGTATGTTATAGAATATATATTGTTGTAGTATGTATTTCTGTTTTTGTTAAGGCTGATTTATGGGGTATGGTGAGATTATTTTTGTAAGGTATGTTTGGTTGTGTTGGAATATTTTTTGGTTAGATGGGCGTGTTTATTTTTTTAATGTTTTTTATGGTGAACAAATCGGGTGTTTTACCATTGTTTTTTGTCCATTTGCTATATCATAAGACTATTGTACTGCAAATCTAAGTGTGAACACTCTTGATTTTTGTATTGTATTGTTTGTTTGGGGTGTGTTATTGTGTATTTATTGTTTTTATAATTGTGATGTATGGTGATTTTTGTATGTTTTTTGGTAGTTGTTGTTTATTTGTGGATGTTGTATGAATTTGTTTGAAAATTATTTGTTTTTATATTTTTAGCGGAAATTATGATGTTAAATAGTTTTTTTTGTTTTTAAATTTTTTAATAATAATCTTGACATAATTAATTATGTATTATGTACAAAATTTTTGTGTATGGTTATTTGGGATCTCTAAAATGTTAAATTACAGTTCAACGAAAAACAAATTATGCATATCTATAAATATAATACGTGTTGTTTTTTTGGTATATTTTTTGTTTTAGTGTATGATGGATTAGCAGTGTATAGTATTATGGGTTTGTTTGATGTGTTTGAAGGGGTTGACCACAGTATTTACAATATGTGTTGTCGGTGTTATTTTTGATTCCACAGTAACTACAGTAAATAGTGTTAAAATTTGATTGTTCTGTTGTTATTGGTTGAATTGATGGTGTGGAAAATGTTGGTAACGGCTGAATTTTTCTGTATGCCTGTGCTGCAAAAATCCAAGCAAGCCATGCTATAATAATGCCTATGCCAGTGATTGATGTTATTGAACCAATCAGGTAAAGTAACCCTGCTGTATTGAAGGTGTTTACATCTGATTTTTCACCAAGTTTAGTAAATGCTTGCCAGTAAAGTACCCCATTAAGTATTGACATAATTGTTGCTACAACAAATAGTATTGAAAAGGTGTGCATAATTGATCCCATAATGGTTGAAAAATTTGGAAATGGATCGGTTGCTGTTAGAGCTGCAGGAACTATTGTGTAATACATAGTTATGATTGTTATTATGCCGTATATGGCTGAGAATAAGACCGAAAACAATATGTACCTAAATATTTTTGGTTCATTATAATATTTTGATAATCGATACATAGATAAAAGAAACAGAATAAACCCTATAATACCTGCTACACCTACACCTATAATAAAACCGCCAAGCATTTCTATCCAAAAACCTAAAACCCCTTGCCCACCAATAAATTGAGCAAAAAATTGAACTATAATCATGGTTGCTGCTACAATCAATAGCACCGGACCAACAAAATTTATCATACTAGCTATAAAACCATGTTTTTTAGCTGATTCAAGAGACAATACTTTAACCTCTAAACAACTATATCATCATCGTGCATAATAGTTTTTTGGTGCTGTAGGTTAATCAGCTAATTTATTGGTTGTATACCCCAACTCGACTGAACCGAAACCAAAACAAACAAAAAATCTACACACTTTACAAAAAATTTTACCAGTAGATACTAAGGTTTTTTCGGAGGTTGCCTATAATGAGTTATGGACGTATATTTTTTTGGGTAATTTAGTGTTATGAATAATTTTTAGTTTGTTTGGATTATCTCTTCCATGTATCATAGTTAAGAAAATCTCATTACAGCTTCTAAAGATCGGTTAATGCTTCCTTTGGACTCTATATAACCATTATGTCGCTAAGAAATTTATGATTTTACCCACCTGTTACATGAAAACATTTGGCAGCTTTTGTGGGTCTCCCAGCGTCAGTCACGTCAATGGCGCGATTTTGACGCAGAACAACATAATTAATAACGCCCTACTTTTTCCATTTACCTTGTGACCACCTAGAAAAAGATGTTGGTGTTATCTTGATAATTGGTACGTCTCCTTCTTTCCAACCACCTTTATCTGTTTTATATTCAGGAAACTTTTCTTTAAGCATAGAATGCGCATATTGATATTCCTTACCTTTCCAAAGAATTTCCGCCTCACCCTGAATACGGACACCACGAATAATTGACCAATTACTCTTATCATAATCATCAAAAACTACAGATACCTGTGGATTTAATTCTATCTGCTCAAGCTTAGGTGTATCAGGATCAGATGCAAAATAAATAAAAACTCCATCAAAAACCGACCACACCGGCCGCACAACAGGCTCACAGTCCTCAGTTGCTGTCGCTAAACGACAAACTGGTGACTGTTGCACAAACACTTTATCAGATTTCGTAAGTCTAATTCCCATCATTTCACCAACATAATCTCATGCAATGATTACTATTAACGTACTGTGACAATAAAAAACCAATATAAAGCTTTATGAACCCAGCAAGCCAACAAAACAACAACTACCCCATTACACACAAAAACAATTTCACACACTAAGATTATACCACACATTAACGACTAACACCAATAGATAACCAATCATAACACTACAGCGTTCAAAGTAACGGTTAAACAAACATGATATGCACTACAACACAAAGACCAAACCACCTAACGTTAACCGATACAAACACACACAATCACAAGTTATTGAACGTAACAAAACATCAAAAACAAATACAAACACTACTTCATACGTCACTTCCATGAAAACATTTTTCTGTTTTTGCGATTCTTCCAACATCGGTATAGCCGATGGTGAACTCTCTCATGAAAACCGACTATAGATGCCTTATGACAAACCATTGTATGTCTGAAACCAACAACACAACAAAATCAACACTATTTAATCTTCCCAAACACCGCCAACAAACAAACAAAACCACCAAAGCGTGCGTCCGTAAGAGGTTGAGTTGACATCGCCGGAAGTGGTCCCAGATTGATGAAACATTTGAGTGGTCATCGTATTACCCAACGCCGAAAGGCAAAGAGGCCTATAGCGTTACGAAAAGTGCCTGAGTTCGAAATCAGTGTATGAACTCGAGGTGTAAGGTCATCGTGTGGTATGGCTACGGTTAAACTGTAAAAATTTCAAGTTCTTGGTCCCAAATGGTGGGGTGCGTGGGATTCCATAGAATCACAGATTGAATTAATGCGCGCACGAACAACCTTTCAACCGCCGGTGTTTGGGTTGGTTGTAGTCGTCGGGTGGTTCCAGCGTGTAGGAAGTACGCGAAAGAGTTGAGTGGAGGCTTAAACCGCTCCAATATGTGTCATCACAGTTAAACGGAGAAACCCTACCTGAAAACAAAAACAAAAAAAATCAAGGAGACCAGAAAAAATGCAAACCAAAATAACAGTAAATATGTCCTCAGTAGTAGCAGTAGTTGTTTTCAGGGGGGAGACTGTCTGAAAACCAGGTTACAGGATTTTTGTTGTAGTAAACAATTCTAAAAGTTTGTATTTTAGAAATATTTTTACATCTTTAGTGTTTAATATTTTGGATCAGTTAGTTTTTAATTCTAATTCATAACTTCGGCTAGTTTTCAGACAGTCTGGGGGGGGG
>WRNB01000106.1 GCA_009776805.1 Candidatus Bathycorpusculum grumuli
GCTATTGCAATGTATGCATTTTGTTGTTGTTTTTATTGTGTTCGCTGTCCTTGTGAATATAGTGTGGTGTCTTGCTTATAAACTATTTTGACGCATGACCCGAAATTGCGACATTTCCATCAGTCATCAGATAGATATGTTCTTAGTGTTAAATATCTTGCTCTTTTCGGCGAACTGAATGAACATAGTCTGCATCTTGGCCTCAAAACCAATGCAAAGATATTTGTTAAGAAGTGTAACAAGTGGAATACACAACATTAACGTATAATTAAATTGCATAAAAATTTTTTACACGCATAAAAATAATTCTGCATAGACAGGTATTCAACACACAGGAAAATGCTAATTATGTTAAGGATATATGCGCAAACATACACATTTAATCATACGTGTTGAGTAAAAACAGACTGAAAAACTAATGTCTAACAAAAAAATGAGTGCTCTAAAGTCTACCAAACAATGCGATCTGGATACATACTTAACTAGTTTCACAAATAGTAAGGTACTTAAAAAGACCAAGAGGTTTAAAAAATATATAAAATTAATGTATATAGAGGGGCGAGTAAGTAGTCTTAACTTTTTTACCCATTTCCACGTTTTAATAAGGCGCATTTTATACCTTTTTAGCTAAATAAAGTGTTTGTTAAGGTTTGTTTTTGTATTTGGTTGTGTTTCCCACTAGATTATGGTTGAAATGTCTTGTCCCAAAATTATTTCCCTTTTTTGACTATCTTAATATTCACTACTAAACCACATAAACAATAAACATAGTTTTAAAGTTCAGAAGGGCACAAACATCATGAGTCGATACACAAAAACCGACAAAAAATTCAAAATTTCACGAGAGCGCATAAAAACGCATTCGCGAATTTTTTTTAACACAAGGTACTTGCTTCTAAAACTCACGTTTTTCATAAAACCCCACCGATAGACCATACGAAACAAACATAATACCAACCAACACCACAACTATTGCAGGCACAACCAAACCAGTGACAACTAACTTATCAAAAAACCCTATAAATCCTGTACTGACATCTGACACGTTTAGGAACATAAAGTAACCTGCTATCAGAGCAACAAATGGAACTATACTGAGAAACTTTGCTTTCACATAGCCAACCTTGAAGTAAATTGGTAACTGTATAGCTTGTATGCCTATAAACAATGCAGCCAGCATAATCCACGGCTCAATTTGACTCACACCAATAATGTTATATGAGAAACCAACTGCTCCCGCAAAATACAGCCCTACCGATGCAAGGACAAACGCAAACAGAATAGTACCACCATTAAGTAACAATGCAAAGAGGTATCGCCCTGCAACAACGGCCTTTCGTTTGACAGACAACGTTGCATATAAGGTATCAAGGTTGTTTTTCTCCGCAAATACAAATGGATAACCCATAAACAGTGTGCCAAGCAATGCACCAACGCCGATTCCCGAAAAAACAGAACCAGTCATTATAGTTTGAAATAGTATCACCATACTGATAATCAGCAGAGTTTTAACTGTAAAATACGGTTTAACCGTCATAAAATCCAACTGTATAAAATTTTTTAGATTAGTCAAAGTTTTACCCCCTTATTCAAGAAAATGATAATCTCGTCAAGAGTAATTCTCTCTATCATAATCGTTTTTGGTAGTTTACTGCTATTTGTCGTCTCTAACATACCCTCAAAGCCGGTACTGTATTCCCGATAGCCTATAACAAAACCCTTTTGGTCAGTGTTCAAATCATGGAGACCACCAGTTACACGCATATATTTCTCAAGCAACTCGTCTTTTGTGCCAGTGAAAGCAATGCTTCCGTTTAGAATAAAGGTAAGGTAGTCCGCAGTTTTATCCAAATCTGCTGTAATATGGGTGGAAAATAGAACACCTTTGGTCTCATCAGAAACAAATTCGCGTAGCAGATCGCATATTTCGTCACGTGCTACAGGGTCAAGTCCACTGGTTGGCTCATCGAGAATTAGTAAATTGGCATCATGAGAGAGAGCAACCGCGATTTGAAGTTTTACTTTCATACCACGAGATAATTCTTTAACCTTTTTCTTAGATTCAAGTCCGAACCGTTTTAAGTATTCTGTGTATTTGTTTTTATCCCAATTTGAATAGAATGGTGATATAGCTTTTTCAACATCTCGAAGGGTCCAGTCTTCAACATACATTGGTGTGTCCATAACAACGCCGATTTGTTTGTTCTGTACGACATTTCCAGCTTGACCAAATAGTTTAACGTTGCCAGAGTTGCCCTTGATGACGTTTAGTAACAGTTTGATTGTGGTGGTTTTGCCTGCTCCGTTTGGACCAACAAACCCCATGATATAGCCACTTGGCAGGTTAAAGGTTATGTCATTTAATGTGAATAAGGGATATTTTTTGTGTAGTCCTTGTACTTCGAGTATGTTTCTTTCGTTTTTGTTATTCATCGTATTTTGTCTCCCATAAAAGGTGTATTCTTTCAATGATTTCTTCTTGAGTTATGCCCTCATTTTTTGCAGCAGTAATTGCTGTGCTGATGGCGTTTTCTATTTTGTGTAGCGCATTTTCTCGGGCTATTTCTTTGTTGCGTGGCAATATGTAGCAGCCTTTTCCTTGCATGTTGACGATGAATCCTTCTTGTTCTAGGTCGGTGTATGCTCGTGTGGTGGTGATGACGCTGATTTTTAGGTCTCGTGCAAGTTGTCGGATGGATGGCAGTATGTCGTCTTCTTTTAATTCGTTGGAAAAAATCGCTGCTTTTATCTGTTCTTTTATTTGTTCATAAATTGGTACGCCCGAGCGGTTTGATATTATGAGTTTCACATACAACTTCCTTTACAATAACACTATATACAGTATGTACTATATAAACATTAAAATAAGTGTGTGTATAAGTATGTTTTAAAAGTGGTGCCGATGTCGGAGACCAAACAGAAAAAGAAGAGAAAACAAAAGAGTCAACTTAATCTTGTGGGGACTGAGCAGGTTGAAAGTGAATTTTTACCAGAATTAGTTGAAAAGTTGGACGAATTGGCAAAAGAGAAAAAGTATGTTGACATTCAGGTCTGTCCTAATTGTAAGAGTCCATTGGTTCGCAGGGTTGGTTCTATGAGTGGCGACTTGTTTTCTCACATGGGCGTTACTCCGCCTAAATATGAATGCGGTGAATGTGGTTGGATAGAGAAACTGGTGCTTAAAGCAACAAATAAACCTACAACGGTCAGAGATGTTGTAATAATGGCCGAAATAAACGAAATGGATAATGAAACAAAAAAGAAAGATCACACAGAGAACTAAACACCATAGTCGTGCATAGTTTCATTCAAGTTTCACTGTTCAATAAAATCCTATTTTAAAATGATCCGTAATTCCTGATTTTTTTCTTACCACAATTGGTAAATGTTGAACAGGACGTGTGTATCATTAAAATAGTGTTGTTGTTTGTTTTTTTGTAGTCAAACGATACTATAGTTTTAATGGTTTGTGCACTCGTCTTAGTGTCAATAAATATTTCTCACCACTAACATATTAGTACGATATGCTTATTTATATTTGCGGATTTTTGTGGTTTGTGTGTGTTTTGAAAAAGTTTTTACAGTTGTATATTTCGATTTTTGCGGTAATAAATATTTCGGGAATTACGGATGATTACAACATATTTAATGATTATAGAATCATAGCAACTATACACTCAAATGGTGAACCAAGAAAATGGCGTAAACCATTTTTTGTCTTACAGCCGCATTAACGGCTTTGGGACAAAATTGTCAGTCTTCTTTGTTTAGGGTTTTTTCATCTTCAAGGGTTAATATGATGTCTCGTATGTAGACCTCTGCATTATATTCTCCGAAAAACGCAATACCTGCTCTAAATCAGATTCTTTTACAATTATAACACTACGCACCAACTTTATGTGCGCAATATCCTCAAGCAAACCCCGCCTGTGATAATGATACTTTCTCCCATGACTACTGGCATCTTGACCATAGAATTTTTGCACAAACCTGTTAAGCACTGTCTTACCCTTATCTGACTTGATATTGTTTTTGTAGACCCGAAAAGCCACCAATTTGCCATACATCACAGCTTTGTATCAAAATATTTTAGTTTTTGCGCAGTCTAATTTTAACTTTATTTAGTATCATCGATGATCCAACGCCCTTTTTTCCGTGAACCCTCACGTTGTAAACGTCCGATGACTTGATATCTTTGTAATTCGCGAAAAACCGTGTTTTTCGATTTACCTGTTAGTTCAACAAGTTTGGGGATAGTTACGTCAGGGTACTCTTTTATCACATCAATAATAGATTTTATCTCCCCATTTATCTCCCCATTTATCTCCCCATTTGGCAGGATAAATGCCTTTGCAAATGGGAACGTTACAACTGTGAAGCTTGGAGTAAACTCAAAAACTGAACGATCATAAACCTTTAAAATACGACTCAATCCTGACCCGATTTGTTCTACAAGCTCCATGTTACGAAATACTCGCATCAATTCACGATTACGCGGCATAGAGCGACATTTAAAAAAGTCCACCTCACTTAAGCCCTCAACCAATCCACCACAAGATGTCACGACAACCCTATCAGCGAAAAACTCTACAAGAGGAAACCCCTTAACATAATCATTGTGAACAATAGCATTTATCACCGCTTCACGTAAAGCAACAGTATTTACCCGCTCTCTTTCAAGCCGTTTCTTTGAAGTTATTTTAGCAAACGTGCGATTCTCTGAATCCAACCTATCCAAAAGCCGCTGAGTCGCCGTTATCAAACAACAATTACCATATTCACGTGTTTCAAGCAAATCCACCTTATCTGTCCCAGCGTATATTGCAACTTTAATTGATGCACCATTTTGGTCAGCGAGTAGATATGCAGCATAATTAAATTCGCCACTGCTTTGCCGTAAATCCAAGCTTTCGATGAATTGTTCTGTTGGCTCAAGGCTTTTTTCTTCGTAGTAAATGCGAAGCTGTTTAAAGGTTAGATTTTGGCGTGGTGAGGTCATTGTTTGAAGTGTAATTTGTTGGCGTTTGGCGAGTAAGTTTTCAATCATATGCTCCGTCATAGGTTGTGAGGAGCTGCCTACACGGATAAAGCAACCTTGTTCGGTCATGCCAAATTTACGAATGTAATAGGGACGTTGTCGTCCAGCGGAAACGATGACGCGTATTACATCTTTGTTATCGATTTTGTCTAAGATGACATCGAATAGTCCAAGTGTTTGGGGTTTGATGTTGTTTTTGACGCGGTCTACAATTTTAAGTTGTACTGTATCGGGGTTTGAAATTCCAGTGACCTTTCCACTATTGTCTATGCCAAGAACTATTTCGCCACCGCCAGCATAATTTAGAAACGATACTACCGATCGTTCAAAACGATCATTTAGTTCACGTTTATACTCTATGCGATTATTCTCCAACATTTACGGCCACTGTAAAGATTAATTTTATCTACCCATTTATCTTCCCACATGGGGAGATAAATCTTTTCGCAACAAAAAAGCAACTTTGACCAATAAGGATCTTTATAACAATGCCATCAGACTATCTTTTTGAACTTTAAAAAAAAATAACACAAAAACAACACAAACAAAACAAACAGAAACCCAAACAACACACAAATATCACATAATACACAACAACAAAAAAACAACACCAAAACTAACAACAAAAACATCAAAAACAAAACAAACCAAAAAACAACACACAAAAAAACCAACACACACCACGCAAAACACAAAAACAAACAACACAATAACACAAATGAAAAAACACAAACAACAAAACAAAACCTACTTGAAACAAAAGAAAAACACCCACACACCCATCATAAATCTAAACCAAAACACCATAAAAAATGCAATAGTGCACTCCCGTTATCAGGCTGCAAAACTGATAAACAAAGAATTGTTCAGCTTATATTTCGCTGTCGGCAAATATATATCCAACAATTCACGAACAGATTCTTGGGATAAAAACGCAATCAAACAACTATCAGACAGTTTACAAAAAGAACTACCAGACTTGCGCGGGTTTTCGGAATCATCAATTACGCATATGCGCGAGTTTTATGAACAGTGGCAACATATTTTTCAAATCACCCATATTAATGGACAAATTGATTGCGCGGGAACAAAATGAAATTCGCCCATTACCGATGGGCGATTTGGGCAAAGACTGCGAGGAAATAAATAGTAGATACTATCGAACTATTTAGATTATAGTCACCACAATTCAAATAATTCATTACTGATGAACGAAGTTCGAATCATCGATAATGCAAATAAAACGCTTAATTCAGGCTGCGCAAAAACTCTAAAAACAACATATCAAACACTATACGCAGTAACTGTGCGCACATGTGTGTCTATATATTGTGTGCTTAAAGGAAAATACCAAAGTTGTTACACAGTCTGAAATGTCGCCATTTAAAATTTGGAAACTTCTTATGGTAGAAAAAAAATTTCCAAAATATACATCAACTAAACACGCCTTTTATCGCCAGATTTGGTATGCTTAAAAAAACTGTTGCGACTAAAAAATGCAGGTTACATAGCACGTGTCCAAAACTTCACCATATTTATGAGGATAGGGTCGAATAATATTTTTAAGACATAACCTTGTTTAATAGTAGGATGGTGTTGCTGTAAATGTTGTCAACTTATAAAGGACAAGTTCGTGATGGGAAACCCGTGCTTACTGAAGATGTGGTTTTGCCTGAGAATGCATCCTTGATTATTACGGTTCTTAGTGAAAAGTATTCTGAAAACACTAAAACTAAGGCGCAACAACAAAATAAAGCTCTTAAAAAATTATCCGAAGGCTTAAAGGCTATTGATGACGAACCGTTTGATGAGGAATTTGATGCCATAATAAACCGACTGGTAACATTACACGTGAATTAACCATGTGAAAACTTTTGCGCTTGACACAAATAGTGTTATATTTTTACTAAAAGAGGATGAAAGCTGTAAACAAAAACTTGGATATGGCAACACGTAGTGGTCATGAGTTAATCAGCCCCAATTGTGGATTATGAAATTAAACGGGGTTTTCTTGCAAAGTGTATGAGCAGAAAAATGTCAGAATGCATAGATTTTTGTCAAAGTGTCTTATCCCGAAATAATTTCCCCCCCCC
>WRNB01000107.1 GCA_009776805.1 Candidatus Bathycorpusculum grumuli
GTTTTGTGGCAAGATTTAGTGAAAAAGTATAAAGCCATGTTAAGCTTCTGTTTATGCCTTGGACCATCTTTATTGCTCTCCTTAACAGATAGTCAATAAGGTATGGTTCAAGTTAATGTTAACGGTTCAAAGCACTTTCGGAACTACTGTATAGAGGGATAGTCTTTTAAGTTAAGGTTTATTTTTATATAGTGATAACTTTGATACTATCAAATAATAGTAGGTTTGTTCAATTATAGGTTGGTTTGTGGATGGCAAAATCAGTAAATGTTCGCAGGAAAGCTGTTGTTGCACGGGAAGATTTGGTTGATCGTATGAGTGTGATTGCTAAAGAGCAAGGGTGTAGTTTGTTTGAATTAGTTAATGAACTTTTCAAGTTAATGATAATTTCTGACAAGTTGAATTTTAGTTTGCGACATGTGGTTGAGGAGCGTAATTTTTTGGATGTTGCTAAACGTTGTGGTTTTGTTTTGGGTTTGGAGCGTTTGTGGTATGATATGGCTGATATAGCTTATAAGAAAGATAAAAATGGTGCTCTTAAAAGTTGGCTTGATTCTGGAGCTTGGTTTGCTGCTCGTTATGTTAGTAGTGGGCATTCTCTTTCTTTTGTACAGTTTAAAGATGATTTGGTTGCTTTTACTTGGAATGCTCCAGAATTCAAGTTTGAATTAGAAGGTGATAAAGCAAGTGTGCGAGTGACAAGTCCACGGTTTACTGAGGCTTATTCTTTTCTTTTTGCTTCTTTTTTGGTTGGTGCTTTGGAGAGTTTTGGGTATTGTATTGTTTGTAGAGATGTTTCTCGTGGTGTAATTCGGTTAGATGCTGTGAGGGGTGCGGTGTAGATATGGTGCAACGTAAAGATAAAAAATTGGTTTATGTTGATTGTGATCTTCTTGATAAAGTTGCAAAAATGGCTAGAAGTCGTGGTGAAACAATTACTAAATTTTTGGAAGAATCTTTGATTCAGGCTACAAAGGTTGCTTCGACTGGGTATGACCTTAAAGAGTTAGGTCAATTTTTTGAGGTTATGTATGCTCAAAAGGTTCTTGGAGGTGCTTTTGTGCCTTTGGAGGTTTCGAATTTTTTAACTACTGTTGCCTTAAAAAATGACAAGGAGGCTCTTGTAAGTGTGTGGTTTGAGAGCGGTAAGTGGTATGGTAAGTATTTAAAAGAGCGTTTTGATGATCCTGTTAAAGCGTTGGAGGTTTTTTTGGCAGCTAGTCGTTGGGATTTAAGTGAAGTTGAAGCGAAATGTTTTGGTGCAACTATGCGTGTGCGTTGTATTTCTACTGTTCTTTCAGAGGAGGCTTCAATGTTACTTGCGCGATTTGTTGAGGGTATAATGCAAAGTTTTGGTTATAAAATGCAGAAAAGTGATGTTTTAAAAGGAATGGTTGTTTTAGATTTTGTTTAACCTTTTTTAGTTTTTGCATAAAATTTGTTAGTGTTGTTTTTTTGTTTGTTTAGTGTTTAAAACATGTTTTTGTGTACATTTCTTTACAGGTGTAATGTAATGTATATTTTTAGTGTTGATTGTTGTGGTGTGTTTACAACAACTATAAGTACTGTGATGTTAATAGTTTGTACATTAACTAAAAAATAGGAAGAAATAAAAAATGAATACAAAACAAACAAGAAATAAGCTATTGGCAACTATGATAACAATGCTATTATTTGCATCTATGGTGCTAGCAGTGGTGCCATTGGCAAACGCTGCTAAAGGCGATTTTGAACTTAAATTAGATGGTGACCCATATGATTATGCTACCGACACTCCTTTTTATGGTAATGTTGGTGATGTAGTTACAATTTCTGGTGTTTCTACAAACCCAGATACTGTTATGTCAGTTTATTGGGAAACTAGTTCTGTTGGAGACCCACTAAGTACAATAATCTCTCATGCTATAACTGGGGAATTCTCGCTGAAAGTCACTATTCCAGAGGATGTTGCAGGTAAACATATTCTCGTTGTGAAAGAAGATATATATGGTGCTGGTACAAGCGTAACTGACAGTATGTATTTTGAAATTGAGCCAAAAATTGTTTTAACTGAGAGTAGCGGTATTGTAGGTGACTCAGTTAAAGTTGAAGGTACTGGTTTTACTGGTTCATCAACTATAACTTCACTTATGTTCGATACTGCGTCAGGTGGTGACCCTGTGTCTGTTAAAGTAACTAGTACAGTATCTATAAATGCTAAAGGCAGTTTCACTACTACTTTCACAGTGCCCGTAAGAGATGATAAAATATATGCGGTAACTGCAACAGATGCTGAAGGTCTATTTGCTACCGCAGATTTTGAAATTGGTCCAGTAATTACTGTTACACCAAAGAGTGGTCCATCTGGTTTAGTGGTTACAATTTTTGGCCGCGGATTTGAACCAGGCGCAACGATTGAAAAAATAATGTTTGGTGACCAACTTGCACCTAAAGTTGTAGCTAATGTACCTGTAACAGTTGTATCTACAGGTTCAAATGCACGAACTTTTACAGTTGATGTAGTTGTTCCTCATAATCCTCTTGGTGACAGTGACAATGATGGTTACAATGATATCGGTGAAGTAGAAGTTTCAGTAACTGAGAATGGTGGTCCTAGTAGAACAGTGACAACCACTTTTGATTTGACAGCTGTAACTGCCGTTAAGGCTGAACCAGTAGTAGGTCTAGTGGATGGCGATGCAATTACCATTACAGGTGTCAATTTTGCACAAGTTTCAGATACGCTCGCTAACGTATATTTAATACCTCTGACAAAGGATGCGACAGGAAAATATGTGATGGATCCTGTTAATCGTATCGAATTTGGTGGTCAGGTTGCAGTTAATGCAAATGGTGAGTTCACAACAGATGTTATAGTCCATCAAGGTATACCTGTTGGTGGTTACGCGATTTATGCTGTTGACTCCTACGGTTTAGCTGCATATAATAGTACGTTCGGTGTTGCAATGACTAAAGCTACAGTGCCAAAAACAGCAGTATCAGGTGAAACTATAGTGGTTAAAGGTACAGGTTTTGGTGATCTAGACGATTATCTTGATCTTTTAGGTGTTACATCTGTTACAGCTACCATTTACATAAATGATGTTCGCGTTTCAGAAACAAACATCGAACCTGACGACTTAGCGGCTGGTGTTAGTGTTGTTGTACCAACAGTTCCAGCAGCAGGCATCTATAAGGTAAGAATTGTATCAAACCTTGATGGTTTATATGCTGAAGCAGACTTGGATATAACAGCAACCACTAAAGTCACAGTGATACCTTCAACAACTGTAAGAGGAAATGAAGTTACTATTACTGGTGATTATTTTGCTCGCGGCGCAGATGTTACAATTAGAATCTATAATGGAACATCTACCACTCAAATTGCAACTACCCTTACTGGCACATTTAAAGCTGATACAGATTCTGGTCACTTTTCAACAACTTGGATAGTCCCAGATGATTATACACTTGGAGGATATACTGTTAACGCAACTGACAACAACGCTATACACCATTTAACTGCTAAAACTGGTTTAACTATAGTAGAACTTGAAGTAACAGTTGAAACTACTGCTCCTACATACTATCAAAACGACAAAGTAGGATTCCTTATATCTGGTACAACCCCACAAGGCGGTATTATTTATGTTTATAACTCTGATGAAAGAGTTATGGCAATAATTATACTGAATGCTGATGATGATAACTGGGTTTATAATGCTAAAACTGGTATGTTTGATTATTTAGTGGGTCAGAATACAAATTCTGGTAGTGCAATGTTTGATCTTGATGGCGGTGCAAAGCTTGGTGATTGGACATGGGAAGCAACATTCAAAGATGGTCCTGAAATAATACCACTCGATGGTTCGTTCGAAGTTATTGCAAGACCTACAGGCGGCTTAAATGATATTTCAGCAGAGGACATAGAAGATATTGTTAAAGAAGTAGTTACAAACAGTGATCTTAAAGGTGAAAAAGGTGATCCAGGTCCAAAAGGTGATACAGGTTCAACAGGTGCAACAGGTCCAGCAGGTTCAGGTTCAACAGGAGCAAAAGGTGATACAGGTTCAACAGGTGCAACAGGTCCAGCAGGTGCAACAGGTGCAAAAGGTGATACAGGTCTACAAGGTCCAGCAGGCGAAGATGCTCCAGTGTCTTGGTTATCAACAGCGATAATTATAGCAATTGTTGCTTTGATTATTAGTGCAGTAGCCGCATTTTTAGCTATTACACTAAAACGCAAAATCGCTAACTAAAAAAATAAATAAATCCCTTCTTTTCTTTTTTTGTAACAACTTTTAGCCACAGTACAATTTATTTTCGTTAACACATAGTTTTTAACAAGTTTTGTCTTTATAGTGTATGTTTTGTAGAACATTTATCAAATACACAAAATAATTGTGTAGGTAGCCTTAGAAAACCTTCTAAACATGGTTTGAAACGTTATTATACGCCATATTTAGAGGTAAAATGTGGGTTTCCGGAGGTTACCTGTACAATAGTGTGTTGTTAATTTGCTACTTGTTATTGACAAACCGTTGTCTTATATGACCTTTATGTGCTTGAGTCTTTTTGGTAGCGAATTTTGTTGGTGAAACACAAAGTCATAATACCGCAATCCATAAACATTACTGTACTAACAACATTTGACTTTAAGTGTCAGAAAAAATGAGTACAGCAACGGATTTAGCTAAAACCTCTACGAAAGCCGGATTTAATTACCTTTGGGGTTTGGTAATATCTACAATTATCTCTTCGCTTGGCACCATATATATTGCTGATGTAATGGGTGCTGAAGTGTATGGTTTGTATGGAATGGCATTTGTGGTGCCTAATATGATTATGGTTTTTCGGGATTGGGGTGTAAATAGTGCAATGGTTCGTTACACTGCAAAATATCGTGCAGAAAAGCGTGAGGCAGAGATAAAGAGTATATTTTTTGTAGGTATATTGTTTGAAATAATTGTGGGTCTTGGGTTATCTTTGCTTTCTTTTTTTCTTTCGGGATATATTGTAACAAATATGTATGGTGAGCTTTCTCCTGAAAATGCGGTACAACTTGTTTCGTTGATTCAAATTGTTTCTTTTTCGATTTTGGCTGGTGGTCTGATTAGTGCTGCAACAGCTGTCTTTACGGGGATGGAGAAAACAATTTATTATAGTGTAATGTTGATTTGTCAATGTGTTGTAAAAACACTTTTGATAGTTGGTTTGTTTGTAGCTGGTTTTGGGGTATCTGGTGCAACTGTTGGGTTTACTTTTTCTTCTATTATTGCAGGTGTTGTTGGGATGGTATTTGTGTTGTTGCTCTATCGTAAAATGCCTAAAGATCCTTTGTATAAATTAAACATTAAATTTTATCTCAAGAAAATGCTCAAATATAGTATTCCTCTTTCAATAGCAGCAATAGTAGCTGGTTTTCTAGCTCAATTTTATGGTTTTATTCTTCCACGTTTTTATGGGAATAATATAGATGTTATTGGGAATTATAATCTTGCAGGGACTTTTGTGGTTTTAATTAGTTTTTTTTCATTACCCATAACGAACATGTTATTTCCAGCATTTTCAAAACTTGATATAAAAAAGGATAAAATCGCATTTAAGAACGTGTTTCAGTTGTCTGTAAAATATTCTGCTTTGTTGGTTATTCCAGTAACATTTATAGTAATGTGTTTATCTTCACAGGCAGTTACGACTCTTTTTGGTGATAAATATAGTTTAACGCCTCTTTTTTTAATGTTATCTGCTGTTAATTTTTTGTTTGCTGCAGCTGGATCTTTAAGCACTGGTAATATTCTTAATAGTCAAGGGCAAACAAAGTTGAATCTGAAATTTTCTATACTTACTGCTGTGATAGGTTTTCCTATGGGTTACTTGTTAATTATGAATTATGGCGTTTTTGGTTTGATTTTTACTTCAACTGTTGCGCCTATTCCAAGTTTTATATTGTGTATTATTTGGATTAAGAAACATTATGAGTTATCGATAAATTGGGTTTCTTCTGTTAAAATACTTGTATCTGCAGCAGTAACTGCTGTATTAACATATTTGATGGTGAATTCTTCTCCAATTAATGGTGTTAGTGCTCAAATTTCTACTATGGTAAATGTTGCTTTAACATATTTGCCTCTAATTTCTCTAAGTTTGCGAAGTGCAGCAATCAGTTTGATTATTGGAACATTTTTCTACATATTTGTTTTACTTGGTGTTTTAATGTTAACAAAAACACTTTCCACAAACGATATAATTAATCTGCGTGAAATGTCAACAGGACTTGGATTTATAACAAAAATAATACACCTTGTTTTAAACAGTATGGAAAAAATCATGATAAAATTCAAACTAACCTAACCACACTTCATAGACACCGATAGCAAAATTTTGACTTACTCACTTACACAACTATTATAAACATTTTAACACTCTAAATGCATAAACCAGTGATGAAACATAAAGTGTTAGCTATCGGTGGTTAGGCTTCATAGGTAACATTTTTGTAAATATCTGATAGCAAATTATCCAATTATAAAATAATAATATTTGTTGATAAATTTTGCACAGGAGATAGCTTTTGCTAATTTGCGTGTTATAGTAACTTTGTTTTACTATGTGTATAACCTGAATTTTGCAGTTTTTTAGCGTACACAAAATAACCAACAAAATATCTTAAAAAATTTTGAAAAAACAACAATACCGCCACACACAAATCAAAA